>NZ_JBNNJJ010000010.1:0-197106 GCF_050269995.1 Hyphomonas sp. NPDC076881
TCCGCCCTTTCCCCAAAACCGGCCGCCTCAAAAAGGCGCGTTCCGGCCCTCACTGCTGCACCCAAACAAAAACCCCTCCGTTGCCGGAGGGGTTTTTCAGGCTTCAGTCGCCTTCGCCGTGTTTTCGGGCCGCTTCCCTCAGACGCGCGAAGATCGCCGCCGGATCTTCCGGCGCCGACACTTCATCAGGCTCGGGATAATCATCCTCATAGAACTCGCCGAGAACGGCATCGGCCTCATCCTCGGCCTCCTCGGCAGGCGCGCTTGTCCCGCCTGCCGCGGCCACTGCCGCCGCTGCGGCCACCACCGTCTCGCGCTGGGCCTGCGGCGCCGGCGTCGCAGCGCCGGAGAATGCCGCTTCGGCATCTTCATAATCTTCCGACACCGAAGAGCGGAAATGCGCAATCACGGTCTCCCCGCCCGTCAGCGTCTGCCCGGCCCAGACATGCGTGCGGATGTCGGCGGGCAGATACACATCACACCAACCGCCCAGCCGCCGCGTGCCGAAACTGCGGCCCAACCGCACCACATCCCCGTGGTCCACCGCCAGTTCGATCCGGGGGCCCAGCCCGCCGGTCGTCAGCACAATGCCGGCCTGCTCCCCCTGGCTTTCAAAGGTCACATAGGCCCGCGTCAGCCCTTCCTGGTCGGGCTTGGGCGAGATCGGCTGGCCCGGCTCGCCCTGCTGCAGGGACACAATCTCCACGCCCCCAGCCATCGGCGCGTAGAGCTTGTTGGTAGAGACCGGCGAAGACGCAATCCGCACCCGCACCAGGCTCTCGCCCTTCAGGCGCAGCGCGGCTGGCGCGTCGCCATATCCCACCGACACCACCACCCCGTCGCACGGCGCCACCACGCCATAGGCGAGGTCCGGCGGCGTGCGCTTGGCCCAGCGCCCGGCGGCCAGCGCTATCGCCATCGCGGCAAATCCCACCCAGAACAGCGGCGCCCAGATCCAGCCCAGCAACAGCGCCGCCAGGAACGCCCCGGCAGCGGCGGCCACGGCCTCCCAGTCAAACACGGTCTTCATCCAGGGCAGCGACTGGCGCTCGAAATCATCGCTCATCGGCTCGCCTCCTCTACAGGTCTGTTTTCGCTGAGAAGTTCAGCGGGCTCGGCGCGGTGCGCCTGACGATGCCACATATCAGCATATTTGCCGCCTTTTGCCAGCAGCCCCTCATGTGTCCCGCGCTCCACGATGCGGCCTGCCTCCAGCACGATAATCTCGTCGGCCGAGATAACCGTGGACAGCCGGTGGGCGACCACCAGCGTTGTCCGGCCAGTTGAAGCCTCTTCCAGCGCCTCCTGAACGGCGGCTTCCGTGGCGCTGTCGAGGGCGCTGGTCGCCTCGTCCAGCACCAGGATCGCCGGGTTCGCAAGGATCACGCGGGCAATGCCCACGCGCTGTTTTTCCCCGCCCGACAGCTTCAGCCCCCGCTCGCCCACGCGCGTGTTCCAGCCATCGGGCAGGCTTTCGATAAAGGTCAAAAGCTGCGCCCGGCGGGCCGCCTCGCGCAGCTCCGCTTCGGTCGCATCCGGGCGCGCATAGGCGATGTTGGCGCGCAGCGTGTCGTTGAACAGCACCACATCCTGCGGCACGAGGCCCAGCGCCGCCCGCAGCGATTCCTGCGTCAGCCCGCGCACATCCTGCCCGTCCACCTTCACCGCGCCCGCATCCACATCATAGAAACGGAACAGCAGTTTCAGCAGGGTGGACTTGCCTGCGCCGGAGGTGCCCACAAAGGCCACCTTTTTCCCCGGCGCCACATCAAAGCTCACCCCCGAAACGCCCACCGCCCGGCCCTCATGGCTGAAGGCCACATTCTCGAAGGTCACATGGCCCTTCGGCGCGGCCAGCGCCTTGGCATCAGGAGCATCCTGCACTTCCGGCACCATGCCCATCAGGCCGTGCAACTTCTCCAGGTCCACCGCCCCCTGCTTGATCTCCCGCCAGGCCCAGCCAAGAATGTTCAGTGGCGCATAGAGCGACAGCAGCATCAGCATCACCGCCGTCAGGTCGCCGATCTGCATCGTGCCCTGAATGACATTCCAGGCCGACAGCACCATCACCGCCAAGAGGCCCAGGTTCATCACCAGCGCCTGCACTGTGTTCAGCACATACATGCTGCGGTTGGTGTCCACATAATGCCTGTTGTAATTGGCCATCGCATCGTCAAACCGGCGGGTTTCGCGGGTTTCGGCGGCGAAGGATTTCACGGTCTCGAAATTGGTCAGAATATCCACCGCCGTAGCCCGGAAATGCGTATCCGCCTCATTCATCTTCCGGCGCTGGCGAACCCGCCATTCGGTGATGATCACCGTGCTGACCACATAAAGCGCAATCGTCGCCACCGCGATCAGCGACAGGCGGACGTCATAGGCAATACCAAGGGCCACCGAGGCCAGGACGAGCCGCACCAGCGTCGGCCCGATATTGAACGCCAGGAAGCGGATCAGATAGTCGATGGCGCTGGCGCCGCGCTCGATGATGCGGTTGAGCGCCCCGGTGCGCCGCGTCTGGTGAAAGCCCAGCGACAGGGCGAGGGAATGGCCGAAGGCGTCCACACTCGCCACCCTTTGGGCGTCCTGGCTGACCGGGGAGAACAGCCAGTCCCGCACCTGCGGCAGGGCGGCGGCGGCAAAGCGCAGGGCCAGGCCATAGGTCAGCCACAGCGCCGCCGTTGCGAAGTTGGCCGCAACGCCCCCCTCCGGCACGGCCTGGTTGATCGCATGGCCCATTACCAGCGGCGAAACCACCTCCAGCACCGAAGCGGCCAGCGTGATGACCACCGCCAGCGCCATCACAGGCCGCCATTTGGCGAGTTCCGGCCGGCCCAGCAGGGTCAGGATGCGTAAAATGGATTTCCACAACCCGCCATCGGCGCTGTCGATACGGTCATGGTTTTCGGGCGCCGGAACGGCAGCATTTGGCGGGCTCATGCCAGCCATATGGCGCTGTTTGCGCCGAAGTGAAACCCGGGCCGGACCGGCGGCCATAGGCCCCGGTGCGAATCGGTCTGGCGAAGTTGCCCCCGGCCACCTATCACTTAGGGGAAAGAATGAGCCGAGAGACTGATAAAATGACAAAAATTCGCTCGATCTGCGTCTATTGCGGCGCCTCCGACGCGGTGGACCCGCGCTATATCCGGCTGGCCGAAGAGCTTGGCCGGGAACTTGCCCGGCGGGGGATCCGCCTCGTCTATGGCGGCGGCGGCGTCGGCCTTATGGGCGCCTGTGCCCGCGCCGCGCATGAGGCTTCCGGCGATGTGCTGGGCATCATGCCCCGCTTCCTCCTGCAGAAAGAACGCATCTACAAGGATGTCGAACACCGCATCGTCGACGACATGCACACCCGCAAGCAGATGATGTTTGACGAGTCCGAGGCCTTCATCGTGCTGCCCGGCGGCATTGGCACGCTGGAAGAGGCCGTGGAAATTCTCTCCTGGGCGCGCCTTGGCCTGCACGCCAAGCCCATGGCCTTTCTGGATGAGGACGGCTTCTGGTCGCCCTTCTTTGAGCTCCTTGAACGGATCATCGAGGGCGGGTTCATCCCTGACGAGTTCCGCCAGATGATGGTTCACAGCAAAACGTCCACTGACGCAATCGAGGCCCTTCTGGACCGGGTTGTGGTGCTGGATATCTGACCGTCAGCCGTGATGGCGCGTGCCGGGATCGAGCCGTTCAAGCTCGGCATGCAGCCATTGGTGATGCTGTTCCAGCCGCGAGACCGCCTCAAGATCGGTCTCGTTGCGGCAGACAAGTTCCTCTCGCCAGGCTGAAAGCACTTTCAGCTGCGACCGCAACCAGCACAGCATCTGGATATCATCAATGGGCATGCAGATCATGGGTTTCTCCTTAGCCAAGGCTCGGCGCACCAGAACAAACATGAGAACGATTCTCAATTTAGTTCTCGCAAAGGTTCGCCACTTTTGCAAGTCATTCTCATTCTTTCTCCGGATGAAAAATTCGTCACCTGAACGCCCCTTCTCCCCAAAGGGAGGCCGCTCAGAGGAGTCCTCAAGGACGCTGCAGACAGCGGCAGCGCACATCCACCGCGGGTCACCGCACGGACAGGCCGGGACAGATCCCGGACAGTTTCGGACAGTTTCGGACAGTTTCGGACAATCATAGACATTTCTGGTCACGTCCGGCAGCGCAGAAACGGAGGGCGCGGTGCTGTTCGGCAGCGGTGACGTTTGCGGTTGGACCGCGCGCACTCAGACCCCTGGGCGGGTCTGCCGGGATCTCTGCCAGACGGCAAATTTGAGGAGGCCAGCCATCACCGTCAGCGCCGCGATGCACCCGAAGATCAGGACAGGCTGCTCGCCTTTAAGCGTGCGCCCCAGATAGCCGTTGAGGAAGATGAGCCAGATATACCAGCCCCCGGCTATGTGCAGCCGTTTCCAGTTCCGGCCGAGCCGCCTGACGGACCAGTCATTAGAGGTCATCGCCATAAGGCCGATGATGACATAGCCCAGACCGCCACCAATGATCCTGACCAAGCCGGGATCTTCGCCGCTGAGGATGAAATAGCTGGTCAGAACACCCAGGTGGATGAAATGGGCCAGCGCGAAGGCCAGCCCCATGTTGCGCCGGTTCCTCAAGAGGTAATGCGAAAAGGGAGTTGGCCAGGTCCGGAACAGAGCAGACGCCGCAAAGGCCGCGAGGAAGAAGAAGACGCTGGTACGCGCAGTCAGCCGCGTCAGCTCCAGCACCCCCTGCTCCGTCAGCCCAAGCGTCCAGATGCACAGCCCTGCCCAGAGGGCCGTCAAGGCCAGCACGAGCATGTACGGCAGGAGTGACAGGCGGGGGCGGGACGGCATATTTTGCTCCAATTCGTACAATCTGTATAATCTCTAAGTCACACCTCATAATTATACAATCTGTATAAAATGAACCCGCCAGACCGCCCCGCCTCACCCAAGGCTGCCCCACGCAGCCGCGCGCAGAAGCCCTCCCGCAACCGGGAGCGGCTTGTAGCGGCCGCGCGGCAACTGTTCGGTGCAAAGGGCTATGCCGCCACCGGCACGGAGGAAATTGTGGCGGCCGCCGGAATAACCCGCGGCGCGTTATATTATCAGTTTGCAGACAAAACAGACCTCTTTAGGGCGGTTCTGGAACAGGCCTTGCGCGAAATCGGCGAGGAAACGTTCCACACCACCATGACCAGCGTTGCCCATGACCGGGAAGACCTTGAAGTCGGTACGCAAGTGATGCTCGACATATTCTCACGCCCGGACATCGAGCGCATCGTTTTGCTGGATGGTCCGGCGGTCCTCGGCTGGTCAACCTGGCGGGAAATCCAGCGCCCCCTGCATCTGGCTCTGATCGGCCATGCGCTCCAGCACCTCGTGGATGAAGGGCTTATCCCGCTCCAACCGCTCGAACCCCTGGCCGATGTGATTTCCGGCGCCGCGATGCAGGCGGCCCTGGCGATTGCCACTGCGCAGAACCCGAAACAGGCCCGGAAGATATATGGGGCAAGCCTTTCCCAATTGCTGCAACGCCTTGTGAGCAAACCCTGAGCGCTTCCCCCACTGCACCTATGATCAGTAAGCGCACAAAAATAACCCCACCTGCCCGGAGGCAGATGGGGCCTGAGTTTTCCCTACGCAGCAGGAAAGGTGTCAGACGTTCTCGAACTGGTTCATGGTGTTGTGCTCGCCGCTGGCTTTCAGGGCGCGCTCACCGGCAACCATTTCCTTGAACGTATCGCCAAGGTCCGAGCCGACTTCGTGCTGGTGTTTCACAGCCGAGACGTTGTTGCGGATTTCCTGGCGCTGAATGGTTTTCACATAGGCGGCCATCTTGTCTTCGCCGAAATAACCGCGCGAGAGCTGGTCCGTGGCGAAGGCCGTCATGTGGAAGGTGGGCAGCGTGATCAGGTTGTGGAACACGCCGGCACGTTCGGAGATGTCATACTGGAAGCGCTTCAGGCGCTCATCGGCTTCCTTGCCCAGCGGGGTGTCGTCATACTTGGCCGACATAAGCTCCGCTTCCGGATATTCGCCCTCGGCAATCTTGCCTTCGGCCGCCCATGCCTTGCGGACCTGTTTGCGCAGGTTGAGCGTCCAGTTGAACGACGGCGAGTTGTTATAGGTGAGCTTCGCATCGGGAACAGCGGCTTTCACGCGGTTCACGAGGCCGGCAATCACGTCCACATCCGGCGTATCGGTCTCGATCCAGAGAAGGTCTGCGCCGCCAAGGGTGAGGTTGGCGATACAGTCTTCCACAACGCGGTCTGCGCCGGTGTTTTCACGGAACTTGAAGAGGCCGTTGGGCAGTCGGACGGGCTTCACGAGGCGGCCACCCTGCTGCAGGGCAAGGTCGCCCTCTTTCAGCGGGTTGGCAGGCGTGATCTCTTCAACTTCGAGCCATTTGGTGTATTCCGAAGCAAGGTCGCCGGCATGCTGGGAGACCGGCACCTTCTGCGTCAGGCCAGCACCGAGACTGTCCGTGCGGGCCACGATAACGCCATCATCCACGCCGAGTTCCTCGAAGGCGAGGCGGCAGGCACGCAGCTTCTCGATAAAGTCTTCACGCGGAACAGTGACTTTGCCATCCTGGTGGCCGCACTGTTTGGCGTCCGACACCTGGTTCTCGATCTGGATGCAGCAAGCGCCTGCCTTGATAAGCTCTTTCGCGAGCAGATAGGTGGCGTGCTCGTTGCCAAAGCCGGCGTCGATATCGGCGATGATCGGAACGACGTGAGATTCGAAATTGTCGATACGCTGGATGATCGTCTCGATCACGTCAGCCGGCGCGCCTTTCTCACGAGCCGCTTTCAGCTCACGGAAGAGATCGTTCAGAGCTACTTCATCGGCCTGGCGCAGGGAGACGTAGATTTCCTCGATCAGGTCTGCGACCGAGGTTTTCTCGTGCATCGACTGATCCGGCAGGTGGCCGAAGCGGTTGCGCAGGCCGGCAACCATCCAGCCGGAGAGATAGACATAAGTGCCCTTGGCGGTGCCCTTCATACGCTTGACGGCCTTGATCATCTGCTGGGCATGAAAGCCCGACCAGCAGCCGAGCGACTGGGTGAATTTGGAATGATCCTTGTCATAGGCGGCCATATCGGCGCGCATCACACCGGCCATCTCGCGGGCAATGTCGAGATGGGTGTTGTAGGTGTTCTGCATTTTCAGCTGGACGATATCGTCAACCGTGACGCCGCCGGGCGCCTGGCCGGTGGGGTAACGTTTCTGAACCTGGGCGCGCAGCTCAGCATAAGTGGGTCGTTTGGACATGAGAGGATCTCCCTGGAGAAAGTTCTGATTAGTGTGTTGACGGATCATGCAAGGGTGCGCAGCGCTTCATAGGCGGGCAGCGTCAGGAAATCGGCGAGGTCTTCGGAAGTTGCGGTGTTGGTGAAGATTTCGGCGGCGATGTCATAGCGGCCCGCCTTGAAGCCATTATCACCGAGGGCAGCGCGCACCTTGCCGAGTTCATCAGCGAGGATTTCCTGGAACCATTCCTTCGTGAAGGCGCGGGCGGCGCCATCAGCGCCGATCACCTGCGCGCCATGATAAATCCACTGCCAGATCTGGCTGCGGGAAATTTCGGCGGTGGCGGCATCTTCCATCAGGTTGTGGATCGGCACGGCGCCGCGGCCATTCAGCCAGGCAGCGGTGTATTCGATGCCGACGGACACATTTGTGCGCACGCCCGCTTCGGTGATCTCGCCTGTGTGGGGCTTCAGCAGCGCCGCCTGGCTGATCGGCGGGAAGCAGCGCTGACCGAGCACCTGGTTGCCGAGCGGCATATGCGCGTTGAACACTTCCATCGCGACCGGGACAAGCGCCGGGTGAGCCACCCATGTGCCATCATGGCCATTCTTCACTTCACGGAGCTTATCCGCTCGGACCTTGGCGAAGGCAGCATCATTGGCCGCTTCGTCATTCTTCACCGGGATTTGCGCCGCCATGCCGCCCATGGCATGGGCCCGGCGCCGGTGGCAGGTCTTGATGAGGAGCAGCGAATAGGCGTTGAGGAACGCCCGGTCCATGCCAACCTGAGCGCGGTCCGGCAGTACGAAATCCGGGTTCTTCCGCAGGGTCTTGATATAGGAGAAGATGTAATCCCAGCGGCCACAGTTCAGGCCGGCAATGTGACGGCGCAGCTCGTAAAGAATCTCGTCCATCTCGAAGGCGGCAGGCAATGTCTCGATAAGGACGGTTGCCTTGATCGACCCGGTGGGAATGCCGATTTCGCCTTGTGCGTACGCGAACACGTCGTCCCAGAGGCGGGCTTCCAGATGGCTCTCCATCTTGGGAAGATAGTAGAACGGGCCAATGCCGGCATCGAACAGCATCTTGCCATTGTGATAGAAATGCAGGCCGAAATCGAACAGGCTGGCCGAGACCGGGCAGCCATCGACGAGCACGTGCGCCTCTTCCATATGCCACCCGCGCGGACGGACGATCATGACGGCAACTTTTTCATTCAGCGTGTAGGATTTGCCCGACGCAGCGTCCGTATAAGCGAGCTTGCCGCGGGCGAAGTCCTGCATGTTGACCTGGCCGTCGATCATGTTGGCAAAGGTCGGCGAGGAAGCGTCCTCGAAATCGGCCATGAACATCTTGGCGCCGGAGTTCAGCGCATTGATCATCATCTTGCGGTCAACCGGGCCTGTGATCTCGACCGAACGATCGAGCAGAACGGACGGAACCGGATCGACTTCCCAATGGCCGTTGCGGATAACCTTTGTCTCAGGCAGGAAATCGGGCAGTTCGCCAGCATCAAACCGCGCCTGGCGTTCCTTCCGCAGGCTGAGCAGCTCGCGGCGGCGGGCGCCAAAGCGGCGCTCCAGGGCCTCGATGAAGGCGAGTGCCTGCGGGGTCAGCACGCGGTCTACACCGGCGGCCTTGCCCTTCACGTCGATCTTCGCGCGGGCCGCGGAAGGCTGTTCAAGTGTGGCAGCGATGGACATGGCCGGTTCTCCCTGGATGTCTTAATTCTTGACACAACCATATTTACAGATCGCCGAAGGATCGAGTACCTTTCTGTTTCCATTGGGTTTTTATGTTTACGTTGTAACAAGAACCCTGTGTCACTTGTAACTTTTGTAAACTTAGCCGGGGTGCCTGATGGCCGAGCGCAAGGAAAAAACCCTTATCGGCCCGCGTATTCGGCGGCTGCGGCGCACGCTGGGCATCACCCAGGCGCAGATGGCCGAAGACCTTGGCGTGTCGGCAAGTTACATCAACCTGATCGAGGGCAACCAGCGCCCGATCAGCGCCAATCTCTTGTTAACTCTGGCACGGGTTTACGACTTTGACATTTCCGATGTCGGCGGGATGGGCGATGCGCGGCTCGTATCGGAACTGATGGAGGTCATCCGCGATCCGGTGCTGGAGGCTGGCCAGGTCGGCAAGAATGATGTCGAGGATATCGTCAATGCGAGCCCGGACATCGCGCGCGCCTTTGTGCACCTCTATGACAAATACAGGGAACTGGCGCTGCGCACCTATTCGGACAATAATCCGCTGACAGACCGGGAGAAGGTGGAGCTTTTGGAAGAGTCTGCGCGCAGCGTGGAATCCGTGCGCCAGATGCTGCAGGACTACCGGAACTATTTCCCGGAGCTGGACGAGGCGGCGGAAACCTTTTCGGCGGAGCTATCGACCATACATGAAGATCCGTATGCGGCGATGATCCAGCGGCTGAAGGGTCAGCATGGGCTGCGCGTGCGGGTGGTGCCGTATGATATCATGCCCAACACGCTGCGCTATTATGACCGGCACAAGCGCGGGATTGATCTTTCCGAACTGCTGCCCCAGTCGGGCCGGCGGTTCCAGCTAGCCTTCCAGCTGGGGATGCTGGAGTTCGGGGAGCTGATCGATTCTTATGTGATGAAGGCCGGCTTTACAGACCGGGACGCCATCGGCCTGGCTCGCGTCAGCCTTGCCAACTATTTCGCCGCCGCCGTGCTGATGCCCTATCATTCCTTCCTGCGCGAAGCAGAGAAGACGAAATATGATGTGCAACTGCTCAGCCACCGCTTCAATACGAGCTTCGAACAGACGGCCCACCGGCTGACGACACTGCAGAAGCCGGATGCGCGCGGTATTCCCTTCTTCTTCGTGCGTATCGACACGGCGGGGAACGTTTCCAAACGCTTCAGCGCAGGGCGGTTTCACTTTTCGAAGTTTGGCGGCGCTTGCCCGCTCTGGAACATTCATGAATGCTTCGAATCGCCAGGCCGTATCCGTACACAGATCATCCAGATGCCGGATGATACGACTTATTTCTCCATCGCCCGCACGATCACCCGCACCGATGGCTTCTATGACAAGCCGGGCCCGAAGCTGGCCATCGGGCTTGGCTGTGACATCGCCTATGCAAAACGCCTCGTCTACGCGGCCGACCATAATCTGGAAAAGGCCGAGCCGACCCCCATCGGCGTCAACTGCTACCTTTGCGAGCGGCAGAACTGCGCCTCTCGCGCCCATGCCCCGCTGAGCCGCAAGCTGGTTTTCGACGAACGCGCCCGCGGCATCTCACTCTACCGCTTCCAGGATGATTAGGGCGTCACGCAAGCTTTGGCGCGTGCGACCCCCGGCAGGACAGCCGCCACTTCCCGGACACGGTCCGTTGCAACAAGTTGCACGCCTTGCGTGATGCGGCGATAAAGCGTGTCGTCGCCCAGCATCCGGATCCGGCTGTCCCAGGATCCCGTCCACCAGCCAAGCGGCGCAAAGGCGGACTCAACGCCTTCGGCCGCCAGCGCCGCATAGAAATCCGGGTTCGGAACTTCCGTACCGCCCCAGGAGAGGATGTGGGAGAGATCGACATCGGCTTCGCGCAGCGTGGTGAGGTCTTCAAGCTTCTCTATCGGCGTCACGATCATCGCTTCGGGCGCGAGCCGATAGACAAGGGCTGCGTCCTCCAGCGAGTAAGTGGCGAAGACGACGCGGGCAAACGCATTCTGCGTCCTCACCGCATCCACCAGATCCTCATAGGTTGTTTCCGCTTTGCGATCGAGCGCAAGCAGAGCGCGCCCTTCGCTCCAGCTTAGCGTGTCCGTCAGCGTCGGAATCCGGAACTGCGTGAGGGTTCCGTCATTGTCCACGAGGAAAAGTTCGCGCAGCCGCTCGAATATCATGCTGCGCACCTCGCCCTCTCCGTCAGTGGTCCGCGCGAGGGTGTCATCATGCATCAGGACGAGGACGCCATCGGCACTTTTCTGGACGTCCACCTCCAGCAGGGCGGGCACTTCCGAAACTGTGTGGGCAAAGGTTTCCAGCGCATTCTCGGGATAGCCGGGCACCGGACCGCCCCGATGGCCGCTGATAATCACGGCGTCGTTCTCGCGCAGGCAATCGAAGAAGCCGGGCATGTCGCCCGCCGCCGATACCAGGGGGAAGGACACCGGTCCGGCCAGCGCCTCAGGCGCATCCGGGGCGCTGGCGCAGGCTGCAAACAGGCTGGCGCCGGCCAGAAGAAGGTTGTTCCTGAACATGATCATTCCCTCAATAGCGGACCGACAGGCGAAGCTGAGCGGTGCGGCCATAGGTCGAGTCGCCCAGTTTTTCCTCATAGAACTTATCGGTAATGTTGTGGATCTTTGCAGCCAGGCTCACCCGGTCGGTCACATCCCACACGGCAGAAACGCTATAGAGCGAATAGCCGGGCATGACATAGCTGCTCGGATAATCGCTGAAAAATTCGTCGCGCCAATAGCCATCCACAGTAAGCGCCAGCTTGCTCATGGGACGGACAGTTACAGCAGCGCTGGCTTCATGTTTGGGGCGTCCAAAAAGCTGTGTACCCACGGAACGCTGAGAGACATCCAGATAGGTATAGGCGCCGCGCAGATCGATCCAGGATGCAGGTGACACACGCAGATCAAGCTCGACCCCGGACATATCGACAGGGCTCTGAATATTCTGCGGGGAAGACTTTCCCGTCAGCGGGTTGAAGATAGAGAAGATGCCGTCATCGGCAACGCCGTCGAAATAGGTAACGCTCCAGCCCGCCAGACCGCTCTCCAGGCGCTGATCAATGCCGATGTCCGCCATCCAGCTGGACTCCGGCTGGAGGTCCGGGTTGCCTTCATAGGTCGCTGACGAGCCGAGCAGCTGGCGCAGGCCGGGGGCTTCGGCCCCTTCACCATATGACGCGCGCAGTTTCGTATCGATGCCGGGAAGGTCAAACGCATCCGGCAGGTTGTAGGCGGCCGTCAGGCGGTGGGTGAATTCACCCCCGAATTTCTCATTGTCGTCATAGCGCGCCGCACCGGAAAGGAAGAGGCCTTTGAGGACTTCAAAATTCACCTCGGCAAAGGCCGCCGTGTTGGAAATGCCATCATCGATCAGCGCATAGCCCGCGCCGACGGGTTGTTCGAACACGGCCTGTTCATCGCGGTACTCGGCCCCGCCTACGAAGGTCACGCGCTCGGCCGGCCGCCAGGTGGCGTAGTAGATGCCCTCAACGGTGCGGCCTTCGCTTTCCTGCTCCGTACCCGGCGCGGTGTAGACATCCTGCAGATCGACAATGGATACCTGCGCCGTGTGATCCAGCTTACCGTCAAAGGTCTTCCAGACGCCCTTGACCGCGCCGAAGAGTTGTTGGCTTTCATTCTGCCCTTCGCTGTCCTGGAAAAGATATGCCGGCAGCCCCAACGGATTGTTCGCCGGCAGATAATTGGCGTCGATCTCGTTCATCGCATCGGTATAGCGCACCCATGCACTCAGCTCGGTATTCGTGGTTGGCCGCACTTCTCCGCGCAGTTGGGCTGTGAAGTTCTCATAGCCATCACGCTCGACATTGCCCGGCGGGCGGCTGGAGAGCGAGATACCTGCCGTGTCATAATAGGAAAGGCTGCCGGACACGCCATATGTGTCGTTGCCCTGCTGGGCGCCAGCGGTCAGCTCATAGGTGCTGTTATCGCCAACCATCGCAGAGCCACGCACTTCCAGAGGCCCATTCGGGCGCTTGGTGATCACATTGATGACACCGGCCACAGCATCGGCTCCGTAGACGCCCGATTGCGGCCCGCGCAGAACTTCCACACGCTCGACATTGTCCAGGAAAAGGTGGTCGATACCGAACTGGTTGTCCGCTTCGGAGGGATTGTTGACCTTCACGCCATCAATCAGCACAAGGACATGCTTGGTGGTGAAACCCCGCATCCGGACCTGCGTGTTTTGCCCCACCCCACCCGAGCGGGTGATCGCAACGCCGGGAATACGCTCCAGCGCCTCATCAAGCGTTGCCAGCTGCTGCAACTCGATCTCGGCGGCATCGAGAATGCTGATCGCGTCGCCCATCTGGCTGACGGGAACTGCAGACCGTGAAGATGAAACGATAACCTGCTCCATTTTCAGCGCCTCCTCCTCCTGGGCCAGGGCGAGGCCGTGAGACAGGGTTGAAACAGACAAGGCGCACAGAAGCGATGTTCGGAAGGAAAAGGCAGACATGGTTGACACCCCAGAAGCTGAATTTCTGAGGTGCCGATTACAGGGGCGGCGCGACGGTGATTTTGCATTTGCGTGAACAATCCATAATCGCGGCGCCTCAAATCACCTGACCGTCACAAAAATGATTACGGGAGCGGATAATGTCGTCTGACTGGAACCGCGTGAATATATCTGGCCGGGGTGACCGATGGAGAGGCTTCAGCAGACCGGTTGGGCCGGAATGATCATCAATCTGCGCCGCAGTCAGGGATTATCCCAGCGGGCGCTGGCAAATCTTCTAGAAGTTGACCAAACCAGCGTGTCACGCTGGGAGCGCGGCGCCGGGCTTCCCAGCGCAAAGCTGCGCCGCCGGATGCGTGACATGATGCGTCAAAATCCTGCCAATAAACTTGATACTCTGGCAAAACTCCGGGTGCAGATGTCGGACTGGCCATCCACCTTGTTGCGGCAGGGCGCCATTCTTCTCGAGATGAGCCGCAGGGTCCCTGCCGAAGTTTCGGTGGAAAAGCTGCTGAAAGGCAAAAGCCTCTACGGCCAGTTCGGCGAGGAGGCTGACGAGCAGGTATTCGCCTGGGAACGTTCAGGAATTTTCTCGGGCGAACTCGCCATGACGGTGTCCCTGAACCGGATCGTCACCCCCTCCGGCCCGGTTTACTTCCGCGGCATGGATACACCGCACATCTGCTCTGGCGGGGAGATATGGTGCCTGTGCGAAATCCGCCGGCTGAGCGAGGATGAATACGAGACCTCGCTGCGCCAGATGGGCGGCGCGTTGATGTCAATCCCATTTGACGAGCTTGGCTGAACCGCGCCTCACTCCGGAAGGATGTCGCGCAGCACGCGGACGAGGGACGTGTCCATCATCGGTTTACGGACGAGCGCAATAAAGCCGGCCCGGTGGGCGGCGGCTTCCAGCGTGGGAAGCTCCCAGCCGGAAATCATGATGGCGGGCGTATCGATCCCCTTCTCCCGCAGGGCGGAGAGCAAGGCAAACCCATCCATGCCATCCAGCTTCAGATCGATCACGAAGCAGTCAAAATCGCCTGGCTGTACGTCCACCAGCAACTCGTCCGCCCCGGTGAAAGTATCCACGGAGAAGCCCCGCGCACCCAGAAGCAGGCGCAGAGACTGACGCACAGCAGGGCTGTCATCGACAACTGCGATGCGGCGGGGGGGATGAACTGGCAAAGGCTTTGCGGTGGCGCTCACATCACTCTCCGGCACTCCGGGAGCTCGGAACCTGCACGGGATTCCCTCAGCAGTCTGTAGGTAGAAGCCCCTAAAAGCTGCTGTTTATTCAATGCCAAAGCCTGCGGCGAAGGCGATTCTCAGAACGGTTGAAAGATTGGATGCGCCCATCTTTTCCATCACATTCGCCCGGTGAATCTCAACCGTACGCGGTGAAATATCCAGCGAGATGGCAATCTCCTTATTGGTCTGGCCATCGACCAGGCCCAGCAGGACTTCCTTCTCGCGCGCCGTGAGGTGTTCGATCAGACCCCGGGCCTCATCGGCCAGCACCTCTTCCTTGCGGCGCGCCTCCAGACGCTCGAAAGCGCGGGTCAGCGCTTCTACCAGCGTCTGCTTGGCATAAGGCTTTTCAACGAAGTCGACAGCGCCGGCCTTCATGGCGCGAACGGCCACGGCGACATCGCCATGCCCGGTCAGGACAATCACCGGCATCGCCACACCGCGCTCATTGAGAACTTCCTGCACCTGCAGCCCGTCCATTTTAGGCATCTGCACGTCGAGCAGGATGCAGCCTTTCTCGGCCTCCTCAACCTGATCAAGGAAGGTCACGCCATCGACATAGGTTTTCACGCGGAATCCGGCATGACGCAGCATGAAGCTCGCCGAATGGCGGATGGCTTCATCATCATCGACCAGATGGATAAGGCGGGTATCAGTCATGATACTGATTTAGCAGCATCTTTTCTCAGTGTGAACCGAAAACAGGTGCCTCCTTCGGGCGGCGTAATGGCGCGGATGGTCCCGCCATGCGCCTCCACGATGGTCTGGCAGATCGACAGGCCAAGTCCCATGCCCTGGGATTTGGTCGTGGCGAAGGGCTTGAAGATGTTCTCACGCAGCTCCTGGGTAAGCCCCGGCCCATTGTCGCAGACCTCGACAGCCACAAAGCCCGGCTCGTCGGCAAGAAAGACGCGCACGGTAATGCGGGCGTTCTGGGTGTTGGAGAGGGCATCCATCGCATTGCGGATGAGATTGATGACCACCTGCTGGATCTGGATGGGATCGCCCATCACAAGGTCGGCATCCTCATCCTGTTCAAGCTTGATCGGTATATCCGCCAGATCGCGGGAGAGCTTGGAAAGCGCGATGGCGTCAGCCAGCAGAGGGCTGAGGCTGAGCGGGCGGGCATCGACCTCGCCGCGCGAGACATAGGACCGCAGCTTGCGAACGATTTCACCGGCCCGGACAGCCTGCCGGGCCGCTTCGGTGAGCGCCTCCCGCAGGATCTCCTGCGTCTCGGGGTCGGGCGACTCAATCAGGTCGCGGCTGGCTTCGAGATAGTTCGCCACAGCCGTTAGCGGCTGGTTGAGTTCATGCGCCAGCGCAGAGGCCATCGTGCCCACGGCGCTGAGGCGGGAGAAATGGACCAGTTCCGACTGCATTTCCTGCATCCGCAGCTCGGATCGCTGCTGCTCTGTCAGGTCACGGATGAACGCGGTGAAGAGAAAATGATCCCCGATTCGCGCCTCCCCGATTTTCAGGTCGATCGGGAACTGTGTGCCGTCAGCGCGCGATGCGATCACCACCCTGCCCTTGCCGATGATCTGGCGTTCGCCGGTGCGCAGGTAATTGCCGATATAATTGTCGTGGTTGGCCTTGTCGCGGCCAGCCATCAGCATGTTGACCGGCTGGCCGATGACCTCTTTGGCCTTGAAGCCGAAGAGCGCCTCTGCGGCCCGGCTGAAGGCCAGAATCTTCCCGGACTCGTCGGTCACCACCATACCATCCGGCACAGAAGCCAGGATCGAGGCGAGGTGCAGCTGGAGGGTCTCCCCATCCAGCAGGTTCACAGGCGCCTGCGTCGTTTTCGGCGTGTCGCTCATCCGTCAAGATCCATCCGGCAATGCCCCCTTCACTGCCCTCTGCCGCCGCGCGGCGCAAGGCGGCGTCTTTTTTATCCGCGGCGGCGCAGCGCCTTCAGCCGTGGCTGCGCGGCCTGCCAGAGCGCATAGGCCAGCATCGCAACGCCCGCCGCCATGGCATAGCACCCCCAGCAGTGCATGGCCGCCAAGGCCATGATTTCATTGGTTTCCGCGCCCGGCGCAGGCAGTGGCGCCCCGCCCCCGCAGCGCATGGCGAGATAATCCTGCAGCGTCGCCTGACGCCCCATCTCGCCGAGATGATTGGTGAATTTGACCGCGCCAGTCGCGGTCAGGGCGGTGCCCAGAGCTGCCGTCTTCCACATGAGCTCTCTCCTTTTCTGTCCTATCCGATTACCCCCGGTGCGACAGGCAGGCCCATCCGTACTTCCCCTTATACAGTTTGGCCCGGCCCTCCGGCAGTTACGCACCAGTATCGATCACTGCGATTCAGCACTGGAGGGGCTATCCCAATGAATACACGCGCTGACATATCCAGAGGCGCAGGGCCGGGGTTCAGCATAGGCACAGTCAGTACCCTGACCGGTCTTGTTGCGCTCGGCGTCCTGATCATCGCCGGCAATGCTGCCGATCCGATGATGGCCGCCCATGCCTGGACCTTCTTCTTCCTTACCGTCCTGGGCCTGCTGATAACCGGCCTCTGGGCGGGCAGCCTGAACGGGCGTAACCCGTTTGACCCGGCGATCTATGAAGACACGATCGTCAAGTTCGGTGTGGCCGCCTCCATGTTCTGGGGCATCGCCGGCTTCCTGGTCGGCGTCATCATCGCCCTGCAGCTGACCTTCCCGAACATCTTCTACTTCCCGGATCTGGGATGGACGAATTTCGGCCGCCTCCGCCCGCTGCATACATCTGCCGTGATCTTCGCCTTCGGCGGCAACGTGCTGATCGCGACGAGCTTCTATGTCGTCCAGCGCACCTGCCGCACGCGCCTTGCGGGCGGCATGTGGCCCTGGTTCGTCTTCTGGGGTTACAACCTCTTCATCGTGGTCGCCGGCACGGGCTACCTGCTCGGCGTTACTCAGTCGAAGGAATATGCCGAACCCGAATGGTATGCCGACCTCTGGCTCACCATCGTCTGGGTGGCCTATCTGCTCGTCTTCCTCGGCACGCTGTGGAAGCGGAAAGAGCCGCATATCTATGTGGCCAACTGGTTCTACCTCTCCTTCATCGTCACCATCGCGATGCTGCACATCGTCAACAATCTGGCGATCCCCGTCAGCCTCTCGGGTTCCAAGAGCTATCAGCTGTTCGCCGGCGTTCAGGACGCGCTGACACAGTGGTGGTATGGCCATAACGCCGTGGGTTTCTTCCTGACCACCGGCTTCCTCGCCATCATGTACTATTTCATCCCCAAGCAGGTGAACCGGCCGGTCTATTCCTACCGCCTGTCGATCGTTCACTTCTGGTCGCTGATCTTCATCTATATCTGGGCCGGCCCGCACCATCTGCACTACACCGCCCTGCCGCAATGGGCCCAAACCCTCGGCATGGTGTTCTCGGTGATGCTGTGGATGCCCAGCTGGGGCGGCATGATCAACGGCGTGATGACCCTCTCGGGCGCCTGGGACAAGCTACGCACAGATCCCATCGTCCGTATGATGATCGTGGCGCTCGCCTTCTACGGCATGTCGACCTTTGAGGGCCCGCTGATGAGCGTGCGCGCCGTCAACGCCCTTTCCCATTACACCGAATGGGGCATCGCCCATGTCCACTCCGGCTCGATGGGCTGGGTCGGCTTCATCAGCTTCGGCGCGCTCTACTGCGTCACGCCCTGGCTTTGGAAACGTAAGGCGCTCTACTCCAAAGCCCTCGTGGAATGGCACTTCTGGCTCGCGACGCTCGGCATCCTCTTCTACATCGTGGCGATGTATGTGGCCGGCATCACCGAGGGCCTCATGTGGCGCGCCTATAATGAGTTCGGCTTCCTTGAGTATGCCTTCATCGAAACGGTCAAAGCCAAGCATATCATGTACATGATCCGCGTGGCCGGCGGCCTGCTCTACCTGACCGGCGCCCTGCTGATGGCCTACAACCTGGTGCGCACTGCTCTGGGTCACGGCGCCGCTGGCGAGGCCGCCGCTCCCGATGCGCCCAAGACTGCAACCCCCGCGCTTCAGCCTGCCGAATAAGGAGCACTGAACATGGCTATCATGGACAAACACCAAAAGCTTGAGCGCCACTCGCTGCTTCTCACCGTCGGCATCCTTGTGGTTGTCGCCATCGGCGGCCTCGTGGAGATCGCGCCCCTGTTCTATCTCGAGAACACCATCGAGAAGGTGCAGGGCATGCGTCCCTACACGCCGCTGGAGCTGAAAGGCCGCAACATCTACATTCGCGAGGGGTGCTATACCTGCCACTCGCAGATGGTGCGTCCCCTGAGGGATGAGGTGGAGCGCTATGGCCACTACTCGCTGGCGGCCGAAAGCATGTACGACCACCCATTCCAATGGGGCTCCAAGCGGACCGGACCGGACCTCGCCCGCGTTGGCGGCAAGTATTCGGACGAATGGCATCTCGACCACCTGAAAGACCCCAAATCGGTCGTTCCGGACTCGATCATGCCGCCCTACGCCTTCCTTGCGAAGAAAAAGCTGAAGTATGACGACATCGAGGATCACCTCAAAACCCTGCGTCTGGCGGGCGTGCCCTATACGGACGACATGATCGCCAATGCCAAGGCCGATCTTGTCGCCCAGGCTTCGCCCAACGCAGACTTCGACGCCGAAGATGCTCTGGTGGCTCGCTATACCGAAGCATCGGGCCGCGAAGGAACGGTAAAGATCTCCGACTTCGATCATAATCCGAAGGCCGTCACCGAAATGGATGCCCTCATCGCCTATCTGCAGATGACGGGCACCCTGGTCGACTTCTCCACCTATGAGGCCAATGACCTCAGCAACCGGCGCTAGGAGCAGGCAAGATGTATGAAACACTTTCAAGCTTCGCGCAGACCTGGGGTCTCGGCTTCTTCGTGCTGATGTTCCTCGTGGCGGTCGCCTATGCCCTCTGGCCGAGCAATGACGAGAAGTTCCGCGCGGCCGCACACCAACCTCTGATCGACAAGGACCCGTCAGATGACTGACCATAAACGGGATATTGATGAAGTCTCCGGCGTTGAGACGACGGGGCATAGCTGGGACGGGATCAAGGAACTCAACAATCCTCTCCCCCGCTGGTGGCTGTATGTCTTCTATGGCACGATCGTGTGGGCCATCGGCTACATGATCTTCATGCCCGCCATTCCGGCGCTTCCGGGCATGGGCATGAACAACACGCTGGGCATCAGCGGCCATTCCGACCGTGCCGAAGTGGCCCGGAAAGTGGAAGAGCTGCATACGGAGCGTGCTGCCGCCGCCAGCCGTCTCGTCACCGCATCGCTGAGCGAGATCGAGAACGACATGTCGCTGCAACAGTTTGCCCTTGCCATGGGCGAGAGCGCCTTCGGGGACAATTGCGCCACCTGCCACGGCGCCGGCGGCCGCGGCGCCAAGGGCTATCCGATGCTCGCCGATGATATCTGGCTCTGGGACGGCACGCTGGAGGGGATCGAAACAACGCTCCGCCACGGCATCCGCCATACCGAAGATCCCGATACGCGCCGCAACACCATGCCGGCTTTCGGGCGGGACGGGATGCTGACGCCCAGAGAGATCGACGACCTGGTGCAGTATGTTCTGAACCTGTCGGGCCGCGAAGCCAACAGGGCCGCCGTTGACCGCGCTGCGCCCGTTTTCGCCACGCAATGCGTCACCTGCCACGGCGCCGATGGCAAGGGCAATCGCCAGCTGGGCGCGCCTGACCTGACCGATCATGAATGGCTGTTTGGCGGCGAGCCGCGCGACATTCAGCAGACGATCTACAGTGCCCGGAACGCGCACATGCCCGCCTGGCAGGGCCGCCTCGATGATCCGACCATCAAGGCGCTGGCAGTCTATGTTCACTCGCTCGGCGGGGGTGAGAAGTGACTAAAGTCACGCTCATCAAGGCGGGTGGAAGGGATGCTCCGGGGCAAAAGCCGGAGCATCCTCCCTCGCTTTATGAAAAGCGCAACCAGATCTATCCAAAGCTCGCGCACGGCAAGTTCCGGTCGTTCAAATGGCTTGTGATGGCGGTCACGCTGGGCATCTATTATCTGATCCCATGGATCCGCTGGCCGCGCGGCGAGGGCATCCCGGATCAGGCCGTTCTGGCTGATTTTGCAGGAGAGAAATTTTATTTCTTCTTCCTCGAAATCTGGCCACAGGAAATTTACTATCTCGGCGGCCTGCTGATCCTGGCCGCGCTGGCCCTGTTCCTGGTCACCTCCCTTTTCGGCCGCGTATGGTGTGGCTACACCTGCCCGCAAACGGTGTGGACTGACCTTTACATCTGGGTCGAGCGCGCCTTCGAAGGCGACCGGGCTGCCCGTATGCGGCTGGATCACCAGCCGATGAGTTTCAACAAGGCCTGGCGGAAAGTTGGAAAACATATCGTCTGGCTGCTGATTGCCTTTCTCACGGGCGGCGCGTTCATCCTCTACTGGCATGACGCGCCCACAATTGCCCGCACCTTCTTCACCGGCGAAGCGCCGCTTACGGCCTATTTCTTTGCCGGCATCCTCACCTTCACCACCTACGCCCTCGCCGGCACGATGCGCGAGCAGGTCTGCACCTATCTCTGCCCTTGGCCGCGCATTCAGGGCGCCCTGACCGACGAACACGCCCTCAACGTAACCTATCGCTATGATCGCGGCGAACCGCGCGGCCCCCACCGCAAGGATCAGAGCTGGGAAGGCCGGGGCGACTGTATCGATTGCAAGCAGTGCATCCAGGTCTGCCCGATGGGCATCGACATTCGCGACGGCGCGCAACTCGAATGCATCCATTGCGCCCTCTGCATTGATGCCTGCGACGACATGATGAAGAAGGTTGGCCGCCCGATGGGGCTGATCGCCTATGATACGGATGTCGCTGTGGCCGCGCGCGCCTGCGGGGAAAAACCGCGCTACAAGCTGCTGCGCACGCGCACGGTGCTCTATGCCATCCTGATCGCTGCCATCAGCCTGCTGATGGTATGGGGCTATACCTCCAAATCCACCTATGAATTCAACGTGTTGAAAGACCGCTCGCCGCCCTTCATCCGCCTGTCGGATGGCCGCATCCGCAACGGATACACGCTGAAGCTCGTCAACAAGTCCACCGATGTGCGCGCTGTTGATATTTCTGTGGAAGGCCTGCCCGAAGCAGATTTCGAGATCATCGGCCTCGGTTCGGCCCCCGATGGCGGCAGCCTGCAGGTAACCACGGACGCCCATGGTGTGGCCCGCTACCGCCTTCTGGTGACAGCCTCTCCGGAAAGCCTGCCCCGCCGCACAACCCTCACGGTACTGATCAAGGACGTGGCCACCGGCGAAATCGCCGAAGCCGACGCGCCCTTCACAACAGGAGACCAATAATGGCTGCTTCCCTGTCTCTCGAAAGCTCCGGCAAGGGCAAGATGAAGGGCTGGCATGCCCTGCTCTGGTTCCTCGGCTTTTTCGGCTTCATGTTTGTCGTGAACGGCATCTTCCTCTGGGCTGCGATCACAAGCTTTCCCGGCGAGGATGTTGAAAAGTCCTATCTCACCGGCCTGGACTACAATCAGGAACTGGCCCGGCGGGCACATCAAGAGGCGGCTGGCTGGAGCGCCGAAATCGGCATCAGCGGCACCAATTCGGGCTTCCTGCTCACCACCCGCCTGCTGACGCGCGATGGCAACGCCCTGCCCGTCTTCGGCACGCAGGCTCAGCTGCGCCATCCCAGCGACCGGGCATTCGACCGGATGATCACCCTGACCCCCGCCGGCGGCGGTGAATATGTGGCTGAACTCGGCGGCCTGCATGCCGGCGCCTGGAGCGTCAATATTGCCGCCGATGTCGATCCGGAAACGGATGGGTTCGAATTCCGCGCCAGCCGTGAAATCATCGTGCCATGACCGACTATCCCCTCGACGCCAATGGATGCCCCAGCGGACTGGCCCCGCCCAGCGGTGCGGACACGTCCGACCCTACCGCATTCGTCCGCAAGGTTGGCAGGCAGAGCCGCCTGTCGCTGACCGTGCGCGGGGCCAAATGCGGCGGCTGCCTCTCGCGCATCGAGGGGGCGGTGACGGCCTTGCCGGGCGTTGAGAGCGCAAGGCTGAACCTTTCCAATGGGAAGCTGGACATTGCCTGGTCCGGCAATCTTGAACCCCGGCGGATAAGCGAAGCGGTGAGCAACTTGGGCTATGGCGTAGCCCCGCTTGATAAAAGCACGGATGACGATGCCCACAAGAAGGAGGAGCAGTCGCTACTGCTCGCCATGGGCGTGGCCGGATTTGCCACGGCCAACATCATGCTGTTGTCGGTCTCGGTCTGGGGCGGGCATGGCGAGATGGGCGAGGCCACCCGGCAGGGCCTGCATGCGCTCTCCGGCGTAATTGCGCTGCCGACCCTGATCTATTCGGGCCGCCCTTTCTTCAAATCCGCCTGGAATGTGCTGAAAAAGAAGCGCACCAATATGGATGTGCCGATTTCTCTGGCGCTGATCCTGGCCTTCTCCGTCAGCGTGGCTGAGACGATCCGGGGCGGCGAACATGCGTATTTCGATGCCGCTTGCATGCTGCTGTTCTTCCTGCTGATCGGGCGGTTCCTGGACGCGCGCGTGCGCCGCCGGGCCTGGTCGGCCGCGCGGGATCTGGCCGCGCTGGCGAGCCGGACGGTGACGCGGATTTCCGCAGACGGAACGCCCCAATCGGTGCGCTCCGAAGAGGTGAAGCCGGGTGACCGCATCCTCCTGGCGCCAGGCGAGCGGGCCGTGGTGGATATGGTGATCGAGGGCGGCGAATCCGAGGTGGACGAAAGCCTCGTCACCGGCGAGAGCCTGCCGCGCTGGACCGGGGCGGGCATGAAGCTGATGGCCGGCTCGATCAACCTCTCTCAACCGCTGACCGGGCGGGCAACAGCGGCAGCAGCCGACTCGCTGCTCTCCGAGATCAGCCAGATGCTGACGGCGGGTGAGCAGAAACGCTCCACCTACCGGCAGATAGCGGACAAGGCCGTCTCCCTTTACGTGCCGGTGGTTCATTCCACCGCGCTCTTGACCTTCCTCGGCTGGTGGCTGATCGGGGGCATTGGCCTGCGCGAGGCGATCCTCATTGCCGTCTCTACGCTGATCATCACCTGCCCCTGCGCGCTGGCGCTGGCCGCGCCGGTGGTGCAGGTCGTTGCCGCAGGGCGCCTGTTCAAGGGCGGGGCATACCTTAAATCCGGCGACGCGCTGGAACGGATTGCCGCCTGCGATCACATCATCTTCGACAAAACCGGCACGCTGACCCTTGGCACGCCGCGGCTTGTTTCGACCGGCATTCCGGCAAGCCTTCTGGCGGAAGCTGCGCAGCTGGCGCGGGCGAGCCGGCATCCGCTGTCGCGGGCGCTCACCGCCGCTGCCGGGGCCGGACCGCTGGCGAAGAATGTGAAGGAATATCCCGGCCTTGGCCTTGAAGGCGAGGTGCACGGGGTGATCTGCCGGCTCGGCTCTGCCGAATGGACCGGCGCAAAGGCCACCGGCCATACCGGCGCCACGTTGTTCTTTGCGCGCGGGCAGGAAACGCCGGTGGAGCTGCGCTTTGAGGACGACATTCAGGCAAATGCCGCCGGCACGCTGGCAAAGCTGCGGGCGATGGGGATGACGATGGAAATCGTCTCCGGCGACCGGGCCGAAGCGGTGGCGGAAGTTTCCCGCTCTCTGGGCATTGATCAGTGGACGGCAAGTGCCAGTCCGCAGGACAAAGTGGCCCGGCTGGAAGCCCTGCAGGCGGAAGGCCGCAAGGTGCTGATGATCGGGGATGGCCTGAATGATGCTGGCGCGCTGGCGCTGGCCCATGCTTCGGCTGCGCCGGGCGGCGCGCTGGATGTGAGCCAGTCAGCCTCTGATACGGTCTATTCCGGCGGCCTTTCGCCCCTGCCCGGCCTGGTGAAAACCGCGCGGGCAGCCAAAGCGGTAATGCTGCAGAATTTCGGTTTTGCGGCCATTTACAATGTCGTGGCGGTGCCGATTGCCATCATGGGGCATGCGACCCCGCTGGTGGCGGCGATTGCCATGTCGGGCTCTTCCATTATCGTGTGCCTCAACGCATTGCGGCTTACTCTGAACACGGAGAAACAGGCATGAGCGGCCTAGTCTTCCTCATTCCGATTGCCCTGATGATGGGCGCGATGGGCCTTGTCGGCTTTCTCTGGGCGGTCCGCTCGGGCCAGTTTGATGATCCAGACGGCGCCGCCGCGCGCATCCTGATTTCTCCGGACGAACCGCTCCCCGATCGCAAGCACGCAGAATAGCGCGCAGCAGCAAGGGCCGGAACGCGCGGGGGGCGCGGCCGGTTTTTTGGGTGAAGCTGATCTCCCGGCCAGAGGGCGAGAGCCGATGGCGCGGGGATGTGCTGAGGGGTTTTGGGGAAAGGGCGGAGAGAAGGCCCCGGATAATCGCTTCGCGATTTCCGGGAGGAGACGGATTTTTAGCTAGGAGGTGTCGAGGGTGGCATTTGCCGCTCCCCCCTCCGCCCCTGCGGGGCACCTCCCCCGCGCGCGGGGGAGGAGATCCCCGCGCGGCGGGGAGGTTTGGGGTTCATCGAGGAAGACACCTGCGAGGTTCGGCGCGATGTGGCTTTCCCAGACGGGATCGTCCCAGCTCGGCTTTACAGCAGCAGGTTTCCTGTAGGCGCGCCAATGGTCGCCGACCTGGACGATGTGGACATGGCCCCATCGGGTGACCGAGATCAGCAGGGTACGGAGTTCAACGTCCTGACGTTTGAAGATCCAGCGCAGCTGCAGCCAGAGGTAGGGCCAGAAGACTGGCACCACATGGGCATAGAGGCGGGCGATCTGGGGCGACATGGGAGGGAGTATAGATCCGTTCCCGGAGGGGGTGGGGAAATAAAGTTCTTTCTGCGTGTTTGCTGCAGGTTTGAGCGGATTTTTGTTGGATAGGGCGGAAGGCCCTCACCTCCCACGCCCTGCGGGCGCGGGCCCCTCCTCTCCCTGAGGGAGAGGGGTAAGAGGCGTTGGAGTTTTTTCTGGAAAGCTCCAAAAAACTCCAACGGCGCTCCAAGGACAAATCCGGACACAAACGGACACGGCGCGGGACAGCTGGTGCCATCCCGCGCCGCGCTGGGCCACTGGTGGAGCCAGAGCTAGTCAGCCCAGCCGCCACCCATGGCCATGAAGAGGTTGATCTCCGCGCTGGCCTTTGCCGCTTCCGATTGGACCAGCGAGGTGCGGGTTTCGATGAAGGTGCGCTCTGCATCGAGGACGCTGAGGAAGTTGGCCGAGCCGGCCCGGTAACGGGTGCGGGCAAGCTGGGCGGCTTCTTCGGCGGCTGCAGCGGAAGCTTCCAGGGCGGCATAGCGCTCTTTCTCGGCGGCATAATTGGTGAGGGCGACTTCGGCCTCTTCCAGCGCCGTGAGGAAGGTTTCATCGAAATTGGCGAGGGCGATGTCCACGCCGGCCTCTGCCGATTTCAGGCGCGCGCGGGAAGCAGCCACGTTCGGGAAGTTCCAGCTGATCAGCGGGCCGATGCCGAAGCTGAGCCCGTCCTCCTTGAACAGATCACCCGTCCCGCCCAGCGAAGCAGTGCTGACCGAGCCGCCGATGCTGACCGACGGATAGAGATTTGCCGTGGCGATGCCCACACGGGCGGCCGCGCCGGCAAGCTGAAGTTCCGCCTGGCGCACATCCGGACGGCGCGCAAGGAGAGCTGCGCTTTCCCCGGTGGGGAGGAGTGAGACGAGCTGCGGCATGCTCTCGCACGGGGGGACCGCTTTACTCATCTCACGCGGGGTCTGGCCAGTTAGACGGGCCAGGCGGAACAAGGCGGCGTCACGTGCAGCGCGCACGGACGGAATGTCGGCTTCGGCGCGGCGCACCGCAGCCTCGGCCTGCACGACATCCAGGCGGATGCCGCGGCCGGCATCGAACAGCGTGCGCGTGAGACCCAGGGTCTCTTCCTGCAGGCTATAATTCGACTCGGCTGTTTCAAGCTGGATATTGCCCGAGCAATAATCGATCCATGCGCGGGCGGTTTCACCGGCCACCATCAGCGAGGCCGCCTGATAGGCCGCCTCCGCAGCGGCGGCATCCTGGCGGGCCGCATCAATGCTGGCGCTGACCCGGCCAAAGATATCGACCTCATAATTGGTCTGAAAACCGAGGGAATAGACATCGGTTTCAACATCGCCGGGCGCAAAGCTCGGATCGCGCGTATACTGACCACTGGCTGTGGCGGTGGTGGATGGCAGGAGAGCGGAGCGCGCCTCGGTGAGGCCCGCGCGGACCTGCTCCAGATTTGCCGCCGCGCCGGCCAGGGTGCGGTTGTTGTCAAGCGCCGTCTGGACGAGATTGTCCAGTTCCGGGCTGTTATAGAGGCGCCACCAGTCTTTCGGCACGGCCGTATTGGCGACCCCGGCACTCTCCGCCGAGATCAACGTGCCTTCGACGCGCGGGGTAACCATGCTGTCAGGGGCGGCCGGGGCCGTGGCGCAGGCCGTGAGGGCGAGCGCGGCGACTGTGGTGAAGGCGGTGAGTTTGAAATGTGTCATGCCTGGCCTCCTTCGACCGGCGTGGGTGTGTGATCGTCATGGCTGCGGTTTGAGCCGGGGAGAATTTTCGAGATCATCCGTCCAATGACATAGAAGGCCGGGGTAAAGATCAGGCCGAACAGCGTCACCCCGATCATGCCGGAGAACACGGTGATACCGATCGACTGGCGCATCTCAGCCCCTGCCCCCGTGGCGAATGCCAGGGGCATAACGCCGAAGATGAAGGCGAAGGACGTCATCAGGATCGGCCGCAGACGCATCCGGGCACCGGAGACGGCGGCTTCCCGCGGCGTGACGCCATGGTTTTCTTCCTGCTGCTTGGCAAACTCGACCAGAAGGATCGCGTTCTTGGCCGCCAGCGCGACAAGGACGATGAGACCGACCTGGGCGAGAATATCATTAGCCATGCCCGCGATGTTGATGCCGATGGTGGCCGCAAGGATACACATCGGGACGATGAAGATAACCGCGAAGGGAAGCGTAAAGGCTTCATACTGCGCCGCCAGGACGAGGAAGACGAAGATGACGGCCATGCCGAAGACCATCAGGATGGAACTGCCGGCAGCTTTTTCCTGATAGGCCATCTCGGTCCACTCATAGCTGACGCCTTCGGGCAGAACCTGAGCGGCGATCTCTTCCATCGCTTTCAGGGATTCGCCGGTGGAGACGCCAGCCGGTGTCTGGCCGTTGAGTTCGATGGCCGGGAAGATGTTGTGGCGCACCATGCGGACCGGACCCGACCCGTCAATGATCTGAGCCACGGCAGAGATCGGCACCATTTCACCGGTGGACGAGCGCACCTGGAACTGGCCGATGCTGGCGGCTGTTTCACGGAACGGGGCATCTGCCTGGGCGGTGACGCGGAACGTCCGGCCAAGGAAGTTGAAGTCGTTCACATAGGTGGAGCCGAGATTGGTGCCGAGGGTTGAATAGACATCCCCCGGTTCCACGCCGAGAAGCTGGGCGCGGTCACGGTCCACCTCTACTCGCACAGTGGGGGAGTTGGTGTCGAAGGTTGTATAGACGCTGGTGACGCGCGGATCCTGCGCAGCAGCGCCCATCATGGCATAGGTTGCCTGCTGGAGCGCTGCGGTGCCAACGCCGGCGCGGTCCTGGATCATCATCTTGAAGCCGCCGCCCTGCCCCATGCCCTGCACAGCCGGCGGGGCAATGATGAAGGCGTTGCCTTCGGGAAGCGCCGCCATGAAATGGCCCGTGAGACGCTGGGAGATGGCAACGGCCGAGAGGTCTTTGCGGCCTTCGCGCTCTTCAAAGTCTGCCAGGCGGATGAACATCGTGCCCGCATTGGACGCCGAGGAGAAGCTGGAGCCGTCCATGCCGACCATGGCGGCAACGCCCTGGATGCCTTCGGTTGCACGCAGCTCTTCAACGACGCGCTGCATCACTGTGTCGGTGCGCTCAAGCGAGGCGCCGGCGGGAAGCTGGACAACGCCGATCAGGAAGCCCTGATCCTGCTCCGGGATGAAGCCTGTGGGCGTTGCCGAGAGGCGCCAGCCCGTGGTGGCCAGAAGCGCGGCATAGACGATCATCACGATCACCAGCATACGGACAAGTTTGGCAACAAGCGACCCATAGGCGTTCGACAGCCAGTCAAAGCCGCTATTGAAGGCATTCCCTGCAAAGCGCAACGGGGCGAGGATGGGGTTGCCCTTCTTGTGGCCGTGCTCTTCGTGCGGCTTCAGAAGCAGCGCGCAGAGGGCGGGCGACAGGGTGAGCGACACCAGCAGAGAGATGACCGCCGCCGAGGCGATGGCGACCGCGAACTGCTCATAGAAGATGCCCGGAATGCCGCCCATGAACAGGGTAGGCACGAACACCGAGACCAGCACGAGGTTCATGGCAATCAGCGCGCCGCCCACCTCGTTCATCGAGGAGATGGCCGCCTGCATGGGGCTTTTGCCTTCGCGGATCGAGCGCTCGACATTCTCCACCACGACGATGGCGTCATCCACCACGATACCCACGGCGAGCACCAGCGCGAACAGGGACAGCGAGTTGATCGAATAGCCGAGCGCCAGCTGCACGGCGAACACGCCGATGATGGAGACCGGGATCGCGAGGATCGGGATCAGCGCCGCGCGCCAGGTTTGCAGGAAGACGAGGATGACGATCATCACCAGGAACACCGCTTCGATCAGCGCATGTTCCACTGCCGACACAGATGCCTCAACGAACTCTGTCGGGTTATAGGGGATCATGTATTCCAGGCCTTCGGGGAATTCCTGGCGGGCCAGTTCCATTTCGGCCAGAACATGCTCTGCGGTATCCAGCGCATTGGAGCCGGGGAGTTGGGTGACCGCAAGGCCGATGCCAGGCTGGCCATCAAAATAGGAGCGCATCAGATAGTTTTCAGCGCCGATATCCACACGGGCCACATCGCGCAGGCGCACGACAGAGCCATCCGCATCCCGGCGAATGACGACATCCCCGAACTCGTCCGGCTCGATAAGGCGGCCACGGATCTGAACCGGGATCTGGAACTCGGGCGCGCCCGTTTCGGCAAAGGGCGCCTGGCCGAGCGCACCACCGGCGGCCTGGATGTTCTGGGCGCGGAGGGCGGCAACGATGTCGCTGGAAGTGAGGTTCAGCGCGGCGGCGCGTTCCGGATTGATCCAGACGCGCATGGAATAGTTGCCGCCGCCGAAGACCTCAATGCCACCAACCCCGTTGATCCGCAGCAGACGGTCCTTGATGGTCGAGGCGGCGTAATTGGCTACATAATCCTGATCGAGCTGACCGCCCGGCGAGACGAGCGCAACGAGCAGAAGGAAACCGGATGCCTGCTGGTTCACGGAAACACCGGTCTGGCGCACCTGTTCCGGCAGGCGCGGCTCGGCGCGCGACACCCGGTTCTGGACCTGGACCTGGGCGGTATCAAGATCGGTGCCCGGCTCGAAGGTGATCGTCAGGCTGACCACACCATCAGCTGTGGATGAGGAGGTCATGTAGATCATCCCCTCCACGCCGTTGATTTCCTGTTCCAGCGGCGCAGCGACCTGGTTGGCCACGTCTTCGGCAGAGGCGCCGGGATAAGACGCGCTGACGACCACGGTGGGCGGGGCAATTTCAGGATACTGAGCAAGCGGGAGACGCGGGAACGCGAATGCGCCGAGCAGGGTGATCACAACCGAGATAACGGCCGCAAAAATGGGCCGCTTGATGAAAAAATGGGACAGGCGCATGGGTTCGTCTCTCTGGGAGGAAGAGAATGGAATGGGCTGACGGCCGGCAGGCCGCCGCGTGTCAGTTTGCGATGCGGCGGGCCGACATGGCCGGACGGCTCTGGACGGTGACCGGGCCTTCGGGAGCGGTCTCATAGTCAAGCTGAACCGCAACGGGGTTCACCGTCGCGCCCGGACGGGCGCGCAGCAGACCATTGACGATTACGCGGTCATTCGCCTGGATACCCTCCGTGACGACCTGCATGTTACCGCTGAGCGGACCAAGCTGGACGGGGACAACCTCGACTTCATTGCGCTCATTGACCAGGAACAGGGTGCGGCGCGTGCCATCGGTCTGGACGGCCGTTTGCGGCACCATCAGCGCGGCATAGGGGGCCGAGCCGTTGATACGCACTTCGCCGGTCATGCCCGGGCGGATCAGCCCGTCTTCATTCTCGACCAGCGCACGCACACGGATGGACCCGGTGGTGTCGCCCATCCGGTTGTCCGCGAAGATGACTTCGCCCGGGCGGGTGAAGGTGGCTTCATCCTGCAGGCGGGCCTCTGCCTTCACGGCGCCTTCGGACTGTTCGGCGCGCATGTAGCGCAGATAGTCAGCCTCGGAGACGTTGAAGGTGAAGTAGAGTTCTTCATCGCGGACGATGGTGGTCAGGATGTCGCCGGCCGAATTGCCACCGGCGACGAGGTTGCCGGGGTCAACATTCCGGGCCGAGACGCGGCCATCGATAGGGGCTGTCACGCGGGTGAAGCTGAGATCAAGGCGGGCGGCCTCAACGCCGGCTTCGGCTGCAGCAACGCTGGCCTGCGCGCTGGCAAGGCTGGTGCGGTTGCGTTCGAGTTCCTCGACCGACACGGCGCCGGATTCAGCAAGCTTTTCGGAGCGTTCCAGATCCGACTGGGCCTGGCCGAGTTCCGCCTTGGCCTGGGCGAGTTGCGCTTCAGCCTGGGCCAGCGTCGCGCGGAACGGACGGTCATCCAGGGTGAACAGCAGGTCCCCTGCCTTGACGCGGGCCCCATCTTCAAAGGCCACAGATTTCACATAGCCGCTGACGCGGGCACGTACATCTACGCGCTCAACAGACTCGAAACGACCGGTATAACCATTCCAGTCCGCAACCTGGGAAGAGAGGGGGACAGCAACATCAACCTGGGGCGGGGGAGGACCGCCCTGTTCTTGTGCCTGGGGCGCACCGCAGGCTCCAAGAACGATAGCCGTTGCTATAATAGAAACGGTTGCAAAATTGCGCGAACGCATTTAATTTTCCTTCATAAACAAGGCGGAACGGTGGAGGAACGCCTATAAGTCATCAGCTGTTGACCGCATATGACGTCGCGGGAAGCATAAGTCAACAGATGATGACAAATTAATTTTTGTCCTGTAAGGGGGGAGCATGAAATGTAAGCAAACAGTGCGGCGGCGAGATGCTGCTGCCACGAGATCCGCCATTCTCTGCGCCGCGCGAACCCTGTTCGCGCGCGACAGTTATGAGAATGTCGGTATCCGGGAGATCGCCTCCCTGGCGGGGGCGGATGCCGCGCTGGTATCGCGCTATTTTGGCTCGAAGGAGGAGCTGTTCACCGCCGTGCTCAGCTCTGGCGAACGCGGCGTGGACGTGATCGGCAGCGAGCTGGAAGGTCTGCCTGAGCGGGTCGGCGAGCTGATGTTCGATCCGGAAAATGACGGCAAGCCTCTGGAGGACATCCTCGTCATGCTGCATTCGGGCAATTCCCCGATTGCCGGCCCGATTGTGCGCGCCTCCATCCACGAACGGTTTCATGGGCCCTTTGCCGAGGTGATCGGCGGGGAATATGCCAAGGAGCGCTCTCAGCTGTTTGGCGCGGTATTACTCGGCACGTCGATCAGCCAGCATATTTCCGGCGACATGATGGGCTCTCCGGAAGCGCGCCAGAAGCTGAAGAAGCGGCTGACGGAGATCATCCGGCTGGTGATCGCGCCGCTCTAGGCTCCCCCGTTTCAGGGGCTGGCGGCGCAGGCGATCCTGGCTAACGGTAAACGGGGACATTCCTGCTTCCTGTTAGCCGTCATACCGTCATGCACCTCGCCCTGCCCTGGATTCTCTTTGCCATCGGCCTTTTCTACACGCTGGGCGGGGTGGTGCTCATCCGGCGCATGGCGATGGACCGGCTGCTGGATCAAGCGATTGCCGCCATCACCCTGAAGCGTGACCGCGACGAGGAAACGGCAACCCGCCTGCTGACACTAGGCGGATGGCTGACCTTCGCATCGGGATTGTCGCTGATGGCGCAGAGCCGGGCGGCGCTGGTGATCTTCACCCTGAACATCGCGGCGCAGGCCGGATATCTCCTCTGGGCCGCCCGCCATCGGCCGGTCACCCATGATTTGGAGCGGCGCGGCCGGGCGGCAACGCGCACCGCGCTGCTGATCTACACCGGCGTATTTGGCCTGGTGCTGATGATGGAACAGCAGAGCCTGTGGCGAAGCTGGCTGGGTACGGGCATTCCCGGCCTGCTGGCCGATCTTGCCGCGATGGGCGCGCTGACGGCAGCGTTTGTCTTTCTGCTGACGAACATGGGCACGCGCCATGCTGGCGGCCAGGGTGAACGCTATCCGGATTTCCTGCAGCCGGACGATGAAGACGGCCCGGACTATGACCCCACCAAACCGCCCCGCTGCCTGCGGCTGGCGCCGGAATACCAATGCTGGCCCCTCTGGGATGATGAGAGCTTCACCAATATCGACCCGGATACCCTGGGGCTGAGCGCGGCGCTGCAAGAGCGTATCCGCAGCTGGGACCAGCTCTTCCAGAACGGCTACAAGCCAGACGATCCCTTCAGCTCCGGCTTTGCCAGCCTTGAGGAAGAACGTCTCTGGACGGATCAGGCACCAGAAATATGGAACGCCCTTCTGGAAGAATGGCAGGGACCAGCGGTGAACAAGATTTCGCTGCTGCCTTATCTTTCTGCCGCGGCGCATGACGGACTTTCCCCGTATGACACGCCGGACGGCGAACGGCTGCAGAAGATGGCGGACAATTGCCGCCTTCTGGAGATACGCGAGATGCTGGCCCGGCTGGACACGCTGGCGGCAGAGCGCGCGGCCACCGAGGCGTGGGATGGCGATACGCAGGACGGCATTGCCCGCGCACAGAAGTTTTACGCGATGGTGCTGGCCCGCGTGGCGCCGCACTACCGCGCCGATGTGGCGCAGGGCCTTGAGAGCCAGGAAGCCGAAACGCGCGCCTGGGTGCAGCTGGCGCTGGATGGGCAGGCGGGCTGAGGCGTGGCTTGCCGTTCAGGCAAAAAAAGGGCGGCCCTTGCGAGCCGCCCTTCCTGTTTTTGATCCGCTGGCCGATCAGTGCAGATCGAACCGGTCTGCGTTCATCACCTTGGTCCAGGCGGCCACGAAGTCTTTCACAAACTTCTCTTTCGCGTCGTCCTGAGCATAGACTTCGGCATAGGCGCGCAGGATGGAGTTCGAGCCGAACACCAGGTCTGCGCGGGTTGCGGTGAACTTCACGGCGCCGGTTTTCCGGTCCACGATGTCATACGCATTCTGGCCTTTCGGCACCCAGCGATAGGCCATGTCGGTGAGGTTGACGAAGAAGTCGTTCGTGAGAACGCCGACTTGATCGGTGAACACACCATGAGATGTACCGCCATGGTTGGTACCAAGGACACGCAGGCCGCCGAGGAGAACCGTCATCTCCGGCCCGGTGAGACCGAGGAGCTGGGCGCGGTCGAGCAGCAGCTCTTCCGGCTTCACGGCGTATTCCTTCTTCACCCAGTTGCGGAAGCCATCGGCGATGGGCTCCAGCACGGAGAAGGAGGCCGCGTCGGTCTGCTCGGCCGTGGCATCGCCCCGGCCGGGCGCGAAGGGAACAGCAACATTGAGGCCGGCCGCCTTGATGGCCTTCTCGATACCGACATTCCCGGCAAGGACGATCACGTCTGCCACGCTGGCGCCTGTTTCACGCGCAATCGGCTCGAGCACCGAAAGCACCTTCTGCAGGCGAGCGGGCTCGTTGCCGTCCCAATCCTTCTGCGGAGCGAGGCGGATGCGGGCCCCATTGGCGCCGCCGCGCAGGTCAGAACCGCGGAAAGTGCGGGCGCTGTCCCAGGCCGTGGAGACCATTTCGGAGATCGACAGGCCAGAGGCTTCGATCTTCGCTTTGACGGCAGCCACATCATAGGATGTGTTGCCGGCCGGAACCGGGTCTTGCCAGATCAGGTCTTCCTTCGGCGCGTCGGGACCGATGTAACGGACGCGGGGCCCCAGGTCGCGGTGGGTCAGCTTGAACCAGGCGCGGGCGAAGCAGTCGTCGAAATAGGCCGGGTCGGCCATGAACTTCTGGCAGATGGCGTTGTAAGTGGGGTCCATCTTCATCGCCATGTCGGCATCGGTCATCATCGGCATGACACGCTTGGAAGAGTCTGTCGGATCCACCGGCTTGTCTTCTTCCTTGATGTTGACCGGGCGCCACTGGCTGGCACCGGCAGGCGATTTCGTCAGTTCCCAATCATAGCCGAACAGCAGCTTGAAGTAGCCCATGTCCCACTTCGTCGGATGGGTGGTCCAGGCGCCTTCGATGCCCGACGTGACGGCGTTAGTCGCCTTGCCGTCCATATGCGGGTTCAGCCAGCCAAAGCCCTGGGCTTCGAGGTCGTTGCCTTCCGGCGGCGGGCTGAGCTTGCTGGCGTCGCCATTGCCATGGGCCTTGCCGACGGTGTGGCCACCGCAGGTGAGCGCGGCGGTTTCTTCGTCATTCATGGCCATACGGGCAAAGGTTTCGCGGACTTGAGCCGCCGTCTTCAGCGGATCGGACTTGCCGTTGACGCCTTCCGGGTTGACGTAGATGAGTCCCATCTGCACGGCGGCGAGCGGGTTTTCCATCGTCTCGGGCTGATCGACATTTTCGTAACGCGCGTCAGACGGCGCGAGCCATTCTTTCTCTGCGCCCCAGTAAACGTCTTTCTCCGGCGCCCAGATGTCTTCGCGGCCGAAGGAGAAGCCATAGGTTTTCAGGCCCATGCTTTCATACGCGATCGTGCCCGAGAGCAGGATCAGGTCGGCCCAGGAAATCTTGTTGCCGTATTTCTTCTTGATCGGCCACAGCAGGCGGCGGGCCTTGTCGAGGTTGCCGTTATCCGGCCAGGAATTGAGCGGCGCAAAGCGGATGTTGCCCGACCCGCCACCGCCGCGGCCATCCGCCAGACGGTAAGACCCGGCGGAGTGCCAGGCGAGACGGATCATCAGGCCGCCATAATGGCCATAATCCGCCGGCCACCATTCCTGGCTGTTGGTCATCAGGTCGTGCATGTCTTTCTTGAGGGCTTCAAAGTCGAGGGTCTTGACCGCTTCGCGATAGTTGAAGTCCTTGCCGAGCGGGCTGACCTTCGTGTCGTGCTGGTGAAGAATGTCGAGGTTCAGCGTTTCTGGCCACCAGGCCGTATTGGAATTGCCCGCAACCGTGATGGCGCCGTGCATGACAGGGCATTTATCTTGGGGGGGCAGGTCATTGCCGTCCATTGTTTCTCTCCTCGCGTGTGAATCTGTCCGGAGAGAGTGCGTCAGGCGAAACTATTGATCCAATCAATTTTAAGCGGGCGAACTATAGAGTGAGCCTGTGGGAAGAGATCCAGATGTCCGGTAACTCCCCAGGAAGCTCGTTGTTTCTGTCAGTTCGCGCCCCACAGCGCCGGCAAAGCGCCTCGCGAGGCCTCCTTGCGGCGCCATCGACACGCTTAAACGAGAATGTGAAGCATTTGCAAGATTCATCTTGCAAACCATTCGCAGTAGGCCTAGGCGCTGTTCCGGGGTGATTTTAGAGCAACTGAGTCCGCTGCGCCAAGCAGGGATCAGCCTCCCTTGCGCCCCCCAAAAAGGAAGAGAGAGGAGAGGTTTTTCCATCCGGCCCGATGGCCGTTCTCGGGAGGTTCTGCCCATTTCCGCCTGCGGCCCACGGGGCCGCATGGGATACCGGACCTCCCTGGCACGTTCATGGCCTGCCCTATCCCCGCGCCTCGCGGGCATTCTGACAGCCAACCTCGTCCGCGCCTGGCGCATGCACCTGCGCCGCCCGGACGCCCCCACATTCTGGAGACGACAATGATCCGCAGTCGCAAACATGGACTGACAACAAGCCTTGCCCTGATCGCCGCGCTGAGCGGCCCGCTCGCCGCCCATGCGGAAGCCGACGACGCCCGCAACACCGACCCGGAGAAACGCGAAGAGACGGTGGTTGTGGAGGGCGAAACCCTCTACATCGTGCCACGGGTTTCCTCCCCGAAGCTGACCCAGGAACTGGTCAACACGCCCCAGACGATCAGCGTGATCTCTGGCCAACTCATTGCCGACCAGGGCGCCGTCAGCCTCATGGAAGCGCTGCGCAACACGCCCGGCATCACGATGCAGCTGGGCGAGAATGGCAATACCTCCTCGGGCGATACCTTCACCATGCGGGGTTTCTCCTCGCAAAGCTCGATCTTCCAGGACGGTATCCGCGACCTGGGCGCTGTGACGCGCGACAGCTTCAACCTCGAACAGATTGAAGTGGCCAAGGGGCCGGCCGGCTCCGATATCGGCCGGGGCGCCTCCTCGGGCTATATCAACCAGGTTTCCAAAACACCGAAGGCGGACGATTTTACCACCCTCAATGCCGGCGCGACCAGCGAAGGCGGTGTCCGCCTGACCGGCGATGCCAACAAGATGCTTGGCGAGACGACCGGCGTGCGCCTCAATGTGATGGTGCAGGACATGCCGGTGCCGGGCCGGGACGAAGTGACGAACACCGGATACGGCATCGCGCCCTCCATCGCCTTCGGTATCGGTACGGGTACGGAGTTCCAGCTGTTCGGGCAGCACATCGTTCAGGACAATGTGCCCGATGGCGGCATTCCCTCCATTGGCCTTGAAGGCTTCTACAACGCGAACGCGGACCTGCGCGCGGGCGCCGCAGTTGATCCTTCCAACTTCTATGGCAGCAGCGCCGACTATGAAGACGTGGAAGCCAACATGATCACCGCCAAGGTGATCCATGACCTTGGCGGCGGGCTGACGCTGACCAATACGTCCCGCTATGGTAAGACACAGATGGACCGTGTGCTGACGGGTATCAACTCCCTGTCTGCCCCCTCCTCTGATCCCGCCACATGGACGGTCTCCCGCTCGCGCCAGCGGGTGGACCAGACAAATGAAATTCTTGCCAACCAGACCATCCTCACCGGCAGCTTCACGACCGGCCGCCTGGTGCATGATTTCTCGACCGGCCTCGAAGCCCTGTATGAAAGCCAGAAGTCGCTTTCCTTCTCGACCACCGGCCTGACCATTCCGGCCGCGCCGCTCTACAATCCCTCTGCCAATGTCAGCCTGCCAATTCCCTACGCCACCGGCGCAGAAACCGATGGCAGCACCACGACACTGGCTGCCTTCCTGTTCGACACAGTGAAGCTGGACGAGAAATGGTTCTTCACCGCCGGCCTGCGCGCGGAAAATTACGACATCGATTATGATGCCGTGTCGGTTTCCACCGCCACCTCGCACCCAACTCTGCCGGTGGGCACGCTGGTGCCAACCTCAATCACCGCCGATGGCAGCCTCGTCAGCTGGAAGCTGGCCGCGCTCTACAAGCCGCGCGAAAATGGCAGCGTCTATATCAGCTATGGCAACGCGCTGACCCCTCCGGGCGGAGCGAACTTCTCGCTGTCGTCTTCGGAATCCAGCATCAACAATCCGGCCTTCGATCCTCAGGAAACGGAGAGCCTCGAAGTTGGCACGAAATGGGATCTCTTCGGCGAACATCTCGCCGTATCGGCCGCCTATTATTCGACCACGAACAAGGATGAACTGGCGGTGCTCGATCCGGGATCGAACACCTATGAGCAGCTGGGCGAACGCAAGGTGGAAGGCATCGAGCTTTCCGCTGTCGGCAAGCTGACGCAGAACTGGCAAATCTCCGCCGGCCTGACGACGATGGATACCGAAGTGACCGAAGGCACGACCGGCAACAACACCCAGGGCGCAGCCGCGCGCTGGTCGCCGGATCTCTCTGCCACCGTCTGGAGCACCTACAAGCTGACCCCCGCCTTCACCTTCGGCGGCGGCGCCCGCTATACCGGTGAACAGAAGCGCGTGGTGAACCCGGACACCGACATCTCGACCCAGAACGTTCCGGTGATCCCGGAAGCCTGGGTAGTGGACGCGATGGCCCGGTATGAGTTCAGCGAGCAGCTGGCCCTTCAGCTCAACGTGTATAACCTCTTCGATGAGGATTATATCTCGACACTGAACAATTCCGGCGCGCGCCTCACCCCCGGTCAGCCGCTCACGGCTTACCTGTCTCTGAACGTCCGGTTCTGACGCAAGGAAGACGGCCATGCTCCTGCATATTCCAGATGTTCTGAACGGGCAGGAGCTGGCCATACTCCGCAACGCGCTCTCGGCAGCGGACTGGCGCGATGGCGCCGCCACCGCCGGGGCGCAAGCGGCGCGCGTGAAGCAGAACCTGCAACTGCCCGCTGATGCGCCCGAGGCAAAGCCGATGGGGGAGATGGTAAAAGCGGCGTTGTTGCGTCATCCGCTGTTCCAGTCTGCCGCCCTGCCCCATACCGTGCTGACGCCGCGTTTCAACCGCTACGAAGGCGGCGGGCATTATGGCAATCACGTCGACAGCGCCCTCCACACCGACCCCTATACCGGCATCAGTGTACGCACAGATGTTTCCACCACGGTTTTTCTCAATAACCCCGACGAGTATGATGGCGGCGAACTGATCGTTGAAGATACTTACGGCGTTCATGAAGTGAAGCTGCCCGCAGGCGACGCGATCCTTTACCCCTCCACCAGCCTGCACCGCGTGGAGCCTGTCACGCGCGGCGCGCGGCTGGCTTCTTTCCTCTGGACGCAGAGCCGGGTGCGCGATGATGCGCGCCGGGGCATGCTGTTCCAGCTGGACATGACCATCCTTTCCCTTCGGGGCAAGATTTCCGATGCGCCCGAAGTGGTGGCGCTGACCGGCCATTATCACAACCTCCTGCGCCAATGGGCGGAGGCATGACCCGCGCCGCCGTCCCCCTCGCGGCCATTCCGCCGGATATCGTCAGCGCAGTCGATTATGAGCGGTACGCGGAGAAAATGCTGGACCCGCGTATCTGGGCCTATCTGGCCGGCGGGGCGGGCGACGAGATTACGCTGCGCGCCAACACCCAGGCGCTGGAAGCGCTGACACTGACCCCGCGCGTTCTGGCCGATGTGGCCGGCGGGCATACGCGCCTGACGCTGGCAGGCGAGGCCCTCTCCCATCCCTTCATCCTGGCGCCCGCCGGCTGGCAGAAACTGTTTCATCCGCAGGGGGAGATTGCCAGCGCCCAGGCCGCCGCCGTGATGCAGACGCCGCTTGCCGTTTCCTGCATGGCGACGGAGACGATAGAGGCCATCGCCGGACAAGGCGGGCCGGTCTGGTTTCAGCTTTATATGCAACCGGCCCGCGCGGACACCGAAGCGCTGGTGCGCCGGGCCGAAGCGGCCGGCTGCCGCGCGCTGCTGGTAACGGTCGATGCGCCGATCGGCGGCATCCGCAACCGGGCACAGCGCGCCGGCTTTGCCCTGCCGCCCGGAATGGTGGCCGCCAACCTGCCGCCGGAGACTGCCCCGCCCGCGCAGAAACCCGGCGAAAGCGCCGTGTTCGACGCCATGATGCGCGCCGCGCCAAGCTGGGCAGACATAGAATGGCTGACAGGGGTGACCCGGCTACCGGTATTCGTAAAAGGCATTCTGCACCCGGAGGATGCGGCGCGCGCGATCGATGCCGGGGCGGCGGGCGTGGTGGTGTCCAATCATGGCGGGCGCGTGCTGGATGGCGCGCCGGCCGCGATTGCCGCCCTGCCCGCAATTGCCGCGCGCCTGAACGGGGCCGCGCCCATCCTCTTTGACAGCGGCATCCGGCGCGGCAGCGATGCCTTCAAGGCCATCGCGCTGGGCGCAGATGCCGTGATGATCGGCCGGCCGTATATCTGGGCGCTCAGCGTGGCAGGCGCCCTGGGCGTGGCCCACCTCATCCGCACGCTGCGCGAAGAGCTGGAAATCACCATGGCCCTGATGGGCTGCCGGACGCTGGCAGACATCCGCCAGGCCGAGATTGCCCGCCCTTAGGGAATCAGCACGGCCTTGACGCACTCGCCATGATGCTGGGCGGCGATGGCCTCGTTGATCTCGCTGAGACGATAGGTTTTCACCAGCTTGTCGAACGGCAAACGGCCCGCCTTGAAGTGTTCGACCAGTTCCGGGATGAATTCATCGGGATCCGAATCCCCCTCGATGATGCCTTTTACCGCCTGACCAAACGTCATCACCGTATTCACATCGCCGGGCATCGGCGTGCCCGGCGCACTGACGCCGACGAGGCCGAGGGTGGCCTTCGAGCCAAGGCAGGCAAGCGCAGCGGCCTGAACCGCAGGGATGCCGGTTGTGTCCAGCGCGTTGTCCACCCCCATCGGCACAATCGCACGCACGGCGGCAGGAACGTCCGCTGTGGCCGCGGGATCGATGCAATGCGTCGCGCCCAGCTCCTTCGCCAGCTGACGGCGCGACTCCATCGGCTCCACCAGAATAATGGTGGCGCAGCCCTGGATCTTCGCGCCCATCACGGCGCTGAGGCCCACCGATCCGCCCCCGGTGACAAGGAAGGCGGAGCCCTTCTTCGCGGCGAGCGAGCGCATCACGGCGCCGGCCCCCGTCTGGATGCCACAGCCGAGCGGGCCCATGATCTCAACCGGGAGGGATGGGTCTACCTTCACGACATTGCGTTCGTAGGTTATGGCATGGCCGGCAAAGGTGGACTGGCCAAAGAAGTTTGATGAGACGGGGCCAGCGTCGTTGCGGATCGCCGACGTGCCGTCCGTGCGCCGGCCGGTATAGTTGAGCAGCGGCATTGTGCGGCAGTAGGCAGCATCGCCCGTCCCGCACCGGTCACACGCGCCGCAGGAGCGGAAGGTGATGAGCACGCTGTCGCCCGGCTTCACCTTGCTTACATCCGCGCCCACCGCTTCCACCACGCCGGAGCCTTCATGGCCGAACACTGCCGGGAAGGGATAAGGCGCCGCGCCGGAACTGAACACCAGATCGGTGTGGCAAAGCCCCACACCGAGCACGCGGACGAGAATCTCATCGGGGCGTGGCGCCTCGATTTCCACGGTTTCATACTTGAAACCGGGCTGTCCGGTATAGGCGACGGCTGCCTGGGTTTTCATCTTTCTCTCCGGTGGCTGGCTGGCCCTGACGCTATAAGCGCGCTGGATGACCGTCAACCGGCGAGCAGGGTTTCCCTACCGTGAACGGACGACTTATCTGCCCGATACCACCGCCGCAGATTTCCGCGAGGACGCGCTTTCCGGGCCGGTGCCGTAGGCCGCTCGGATCACCTGGTGCAATTCCTTGCGGGCCTTCTTCAGATTGAAGCTCGGCTCGATCAGATATTGCGAAGAAATGCCGATCAGCTGTGTACCGATGAGGCGCGCAGCCATTTCGACATTCACATCCTTGCGGATGGACCCATCCTCCCGGCCGAGGCGGATGATCCGCATGAGCTCGGTGGCCGAGCGCAGGTGGGAGCCGACAAATTTCTCGCGCATGTCGGACATGGCCGCTATCGCCTCGCTCATCAGGATGAAATATGCCTTCATCTCCGATGTCTTGTCGAGCGCAGCGATATGCACGTCGCAATAGAGCAGCAGCGCGTCCAGACCCGGCAACGAATCGAGATCCTGACGGCGGCGGCGTTCCGACATCACCTCATGCAGATGGTTGATGACGGCTTCCAGCAGGCCGCCCTTGGAGCCGAACTTCTGGAAAGCCAGATTACGGCTGTATCCGGCCCGCAAACCGATATTATCAAATGTGAGTGCTGAGACACCCTGCTCGGAGGCAAGCTCCAGACAGGCATTGATGAGTTTATCCGACGACTGCTGCCGACGCTCATGTTGTTTCATTATCTCCCCCGAGATTCAGGGTCAGCTTTTGGCGCTGCCCGATTATTTTTTGTACGCATCGGGAACATTGATGCGTGTTTGCAACAGCCTGTCAAATGGATGACGGGGCCGCTGAAAAATGCGGCGCTGCACAACATGTGCAGCGCGCCAGTTTCGGGGAGGAAACAAGGCGCCTCATTGTGCGCCTGCGTAATAAAGTTGGCCGCGGCGGGCGGGATTTCTCCCGCCGCGGCAGATGGAATTGGATCAGAAGGTCTTGCGGACAGACACACCGAAGGTGCGCGGGGCGGCCACATAGCCGTTCCGGTCGGTGTCCTGGATCGGCGTGTTGAAGTGCTGCATCACATAGCGCTCATCGAACGCATTACGGATGAAGGCAGAGACCGAAAGCCCCGAGTCAAATGTGAGCCCGAGATTGCCATTCACCAGCGTGACCGCATCTTCCTTCAGGTTCGACGCGGTGTTGGTGTACCGGTCGCCCATATACTGGACCTGCACGAGACCCGTCAGCGTCTTGCCACCGGAGAGCTCATAATTGAGGTTCAGCGAGGTGTTGGCGGAGAGTTCCGGTGCGTTGGGGAAGCGGCGGCCGGAGAGAACGCCGATGCCGGCATCTTCGCCATAGCTCGCTTCCGGCAGCCAGGTGGCCGAAGCGTTCCAGGTCAGATAGTCGGTGAGCGCCTGGGTGTGCTCGAACTCCGCGCCGTAGGATTCTGCTTCCGGCGAGTTCAGGATGGTGAAGATCAGCCCCAGGAACTGGGCGACCTGAAGATCCTGAATGTCATTATAGAAGACGGCGACGTTTGTGCGGGCCGCGCCGTTCATCCAGTCCACCTTGGCGCCGATTTCATAGGCATCAATGGTTTCGGGCGCGAACACCGGATCGGCCGACGAGCCGGTATCCAGCGGGTTGAGTGAGCTGCCCGGAACACCGGCGCCGCTGGCGTCGACGTTGACGCCGCCAGCCTTGTAGCCGCGGTTATAGCTTGCGTAGTACATAACGTCCGAGTTCAGACGGTATTGCAGGCTGAGCGTGCCGGAGATCGCCTCGTCGGAGAACTTGCGGGCGTATTCCGGGCCAGGGCCCGAACCGGCAATGGCGAAGGGATCAAACACCGGATCGCGGAAGAGATCATAGTAGAACGACCCTGTCTTGTCGTCTTCCGAATAGCGCAGGCCCGTGATCAGGTTGACCCGGTCCGTGAGCGCAAAATCCCAATGCGTGAAGAGGGCAAGGGATTCCGCCGTGCCGACGAGCACTTCGCGCGCCCATTCGCCAGGGGCCGCATTGATGATGGCCGAGGGAACGCCCTGCGCGCCGAGAACCGTGTTCCAAAAAGCCTGCGCCTGCGTGCCGTGCGACAGGTTACGGCCCATGTCGAGTTCTTCATCGGAGTAGAAGACGCCGAACAGATAGTTCGCATTCACCGCGCCGGAAACCTCGCCGCCATAGGTGAATTCCTGCGAGAAAAACTGCGAATTGAACAGCTCGTTGATGTTCAGGATGTCTGCGCCGGTGAAGTCAGCATCGGCATTCTGAACGGTATCATACTCACGCAGCGCGGTGACCGATTTCAGCATGCCGGGGCCAACATCCCAGTCAACCAGCAGCGCAATGCCCTTGTCTTCGACTTTGTTCGAGGTCGGCGTATTGATGCTGGCCTGATAGTCATTGATGTTGCTGGAAGGAACGGCAAGGCCGTTCGCCACCGTGAGGGCGTTGATCAGCGGCGTCAGAGGACCATCCACAACGTTGACGGTGGCATAGCCCACTTCGTCATCCTGCTTGGAATAGTCGGCGATCAGCTTGACCGAGAGCGCGTCGGTTGGCTCCCACAGGGCGCTGATCTTGAACGAGTCCATATTCTGGTCGCCCTCGCTTTCGCCAGCCGGGCTTTCGAGGAAACCGTCCTGCTCCGAATGGCTGGCGGCAAGGCGCAGCGCAAACGTGTCCGTAACCGGAATATTCACCGCGCCCGAAACATCGAACGCATTGTAGTTGCCATAGCTGGCCGAGACGAAGCCGGAAACTTCATCAAGATTGGGCGCAGCCGAGTTGAGCAGCAGCGCGCCGGCCGAGGTGTTCTTGCCAAACAGCGTGCCCTGGGGCCCGCGCAGAACTTGCAGACCGTCCATGTCGAGGAAGCTCGACAGGGCCTGGCCGGAGCGCGTTCTGTAAACGCCGTCGATGAACACACCCACAGCGCCTTCAAACACGCGCGACTGGCCGGTCGTGCCGATGCCGCGGATCTGGATGTTCGACGAGGCAGCCGGGGAGTTGGTCTTGCTGAACGTGATGCTGGGCGAAATGAGGCTGATATTCTCAATGTTCTCCACGCGAAGGGCGGCCATCTGCTCGCCCGTAACAGCGGTCACGGCCAGCGGCACGTCCTGAACGCTCTCTTCGCGGCGCTGCGCGGTGACCGTGACTGTGGAGAGGCGCCGGTCGTTTTCCTGCGCGGCAGGCTCAGCCGCTTCCGGTTCTGCGGGGGTAGTGGCCTCCTGTGCCCAGGCGCCTTCCAGCGCCGCACACCAGACAATGGCCGTACCGGCCAGAAGCCGCACGTTACGTTTGAATGACAATGTATCCTCCCAGGATGTCTTATTTATCGCCTCTTAGGGCCATATGATGTTTGTTGGACATCCATCTATTATTTCTGTCAAGAGCCCACCCGTCCCGGTCGCGTTGCAGCCGGCAACACACTTTCGTTACCGAAACGGGAGCGCACGCGCATTCCCCAAGGACAGCCCCGCCGCCCGCCGAGAGGGTTTGCCGGGGCGCGGGAGGGCGGCCGCCGCCCCTTCCTGAAGAGAGCGGCCGCGCCGACCTTATCCCACCCGCCCAATTCGAAAAACGAGCGCCGGCCACCGCACAAAGATCTAGACGCAGATCTAGACGCATCGTTTCACGGTGGCACACACCCCCCTCAAGTGAGGCGTTTCAGCCGGATTTTATTACAATGCGGATATATACATGATCCGCGTCATGACTTTATTGTAACGCAATTCTTGCTTAATTTGTGATAACCACGTACACTGATATTCGAATACCGGTGAACAGAAGCGGACTATCCACAGACTTGGCGAACAAGCTGGGGATAGGCACTGGAAAACGCCGCTGCGCGATAGTTCCACGGGGATCATTTTCCTAAGCCTTGGGCCACCAAGGAGGTGTGGATTGTGACGTGGTTTATCTCACTTGTAATGTTCTGGGTTGGGACGAGTTTCGGATTCGTGCTGGGTGCGTGGTGGGTCGCCGCGCATGCTCGCGAGCGGGAAATGGACAACCGATGTTATAGCTCTGATGGTTCGCCAACGGACGGACCTGTGCCCTAGAAGCGAAACTCCGGCAGCCATTCTGCAAGGTATCCGGCTTTTGCCCGGAGATCCTGATATGCGTCGTCTACGGATCTCGTCAGGAAACTGACACGGTCTCCCGGCGCGATCTGGCCAAGCAGATGCCGGTCTGCCCGGATCACCTGCAGGACGTGCGGATAGCCTCCGGTTGTCTGCGCGTCCGGCAGGAGAACGAAGGCGTTTCCCGAAGGCGTCAGCTGTACGGCGCCGGTAAACAGCGCCGCGCTCGGGCGGTGCGCGCCGCCTTCCGGCCTCGGCCACCTGCCGGTGAGTTCGAGGCCCGTGCGGTCCATCCGGTTGGTTGTCTGGAAGGTTTCCCGCCAGACGGCAGGCGTCAACGCGGCAAAGTCCGGACCGGGAACCGCTCTCAGACTGTGGGCGCGCGCCATGTGCGGCCGCAGGGGGGCAGGCGTGGCGAGAGGCGGAGGCTTGTTCGCCGCGCCTGCCCCTTCCACCTGGTCACCGGCCCGGAGCGCGCGGCCGGAAAATCCGCCAAATCCAGCGGGGAGGAAGGTGGACGCGCTCCCGAACATCGCCTCGGCGCGCAGCCCGCCCGGAATAGCGAGATATGTCCGCACGCCCGCAGGGGGATGGGCAAATGCCAGCACATCGCCGGCCTTTGCCTTGAGGGTTTCATGCGCCGGCACAGGCGCCCCGGATAGCGTGGCCGAAAGCGCCGCACCCGCGAACGCAAATGCCGTATCCTGACGGAATTCGAAAGCGGCGCCCCCAAAAGTGACTTCAACAGCGGTTGCATCCGGCAGATTGCCGCAAAGCCGGTTGGCGAGCGCCATGGAGAGGGGATCGGCCGGGCCGCTTGCGGGAATGCCCTGATGGCGCAGGCCGCGGCGGGCGCTGCCCTGAAGGGTGGCCATGGGACCAGGCGTGAGAACCGTCAACACCATGCTTAACGCTCTATCACCAGCCGGATAGAGACACCTGCATCCAGCGTGAAGGGCGCCTCCCGCCGGGCATCGAACAACGGTTCTGCAATACGCCCGATGATCGGCCAGCCTGCCGGGCCGGCAAGCGCATAGAGACCCAGCTGGCCGGAGATCATGCCGACCGAGCCTGCCAGAACCCTCTGCCGGGGCGTATCGAGGCGCGGCGCAATGAGCGCGGGATCCAGCCCGGAAACATAGGCAAATCCGGCGGTGAAGCCCATCATATCGACGATCAGGGGCGAGGCAGATATGCGTGCAAGGAACGCCTCCGGCGTCAGGCCATTTTCTGCGGCGATACGGGCAAGGTCCGGCCCCGCCGTGTCATCGGCCTGCATGTGCAGGGTGATGGCCTGCGCCGAAATATCCTCCGTCTCCGGAACATCCTCTGCCTGCTGGCGCAACAAGGCTTCCGCCTGACGGGGCGAGATGGCCAGCGGATCGAACTGAACCGTAACCTCCCCCTTCCCCGGCACCACATCCCCCCATTGCCCTGACGCGCGCAACGCGGCGGCAAGCGCGTGACGCGCTGCGCGCTCCGCCAGCTTCACGGCGAGCGCATCATCCCCCACGAAGAAAATCTCCGGCGCGCTCATGGGCGTATCGTGACGCCACGCGATTCCAGCGCCGCGCGCAGCCGCGCGGCATTCTCCGCGGCGCCCGGCGTGTCGCCATGCAGGCAAAGGGTTTGCACATGCAAGGGAACGGTCTCCCCCGTGCGTGTGGTAACCTCATGGCGCAGCGCAATGGAAAGCGCCTGGGCAATCTGGCTTTCCGCGTCATGAAAGACAGCCCCCGGAAGATTACGCGGCGTAAGGCTGAGATCGGCCTCATAGGCGCGGTCAGCAAAGCCCTCCGCAACATAGGTAAGGCCGCTCGCCCTGGCCGCGCGTTCCATCTCGGAGGCGGGCGAGCCGAGCAGAACCGGGATACCGGTTTCCGCGCACAATGCGGCGATCATGCCGGCAAGCCCGGCATCCTTCGCCGCATCATTATACAGCGCGCCATGGGGTTTGATGTGGCGCACTTGCGTACCGGTCGCCGCCGCAACGCGCAGCAGGTCTGACACCTGATCCTTCAGCGAGGCGGCAAGCTCTGCCGCAGAGACATTGTTCCGGGAACGGCCGAATCCCTCCCGGTCCGGATAGGAGGGGTGCGCGCCCGCCAGCACGCCAAAATCCTGCGCCATCTGCAGCGTCTGCGTCATCGACTCCGCGTCGCCCGCATGGCCGCCGCAGGCGATGCTGCAGCGGGAAACTTGGCTGAGGATCGCCCGGTCCAGCGCCCGGCCCGCCTCGCCCGGAAGCTCTCCAATATCAGCGTTGAGACAGATGCTGCGGGTCATGGCCAGATGCCCACCGCGCGCAGGATGAGCCGCAACCCGAGGAAAGCTGCCACCAGCACGACAAGACCGCCCAGCGCATTGCGCACCGGCCCGTTGACATGATCCCCCAGAACGGATTTCCGGTTCATGGTGATCAGCAGGAACACAGCCACGATGGGCAGCAGCAATCCATTGGCCACCTGCGCCACTAGGATCAGCTGCACCGGACGGATGCCCAACAGCGCAACGCTGAGCCCGATGGCTACGATCGTCAGCGCAATACCTTTGAACAACCAGCCGGATTTTGGCCGCCCCGTCACTTCGCACACGGCATAGGCGGTGGCCAGCGGCGCGGTGATGGCCGAAGAAAGCCCCGCCGCGCAGAGGCCCGCGCCGACAAGAATGCGCGCTGCCGGGCCATAGGCCGGCTCCAGCGCCGAGGCCATGTCTGCGCCGCTGCTGATCACCAGCCCCGCGCCAAAGAGGCTCGCCGCTGCCGTGCTCAGTACAAGGATGGAAATGAGCCCGCCAAGGCCAACGGAAATGCGCGTATCGGCAATCGCGGCGGCAAGGCCGCCTTCGGTATTCTCCCTCCAGCGCTCGCGCACGGCGGCGGCATGCAGGAACAGATTATACGGCACAATCGTCGTGCCGATCAGCGCCATGGCCGTCAGCAGGCTGCCCTCGGGCAGCTGCGGCCGCAGGCCCGCCAGCATCGCGCCGATATCCGGCCGCACCAGCACAAGGCTGGCGGCAAAGGCGAGGCTCATGAGAATGACAAGGCCGATCAAAAAACGCTCCAGCGTCTTGTACCGCCCAAGCAGGAGCACAAGCGCGGCGATCAGGCCGGTGGCGAGCGCGGCGGCTCTCTGCACGCCGTCTCCCTCGCCGAGAATGGCGCGCATCCCCAGCGCGCCGCCCGTGATGTTGCCCGCTTCATAGGCCGCATTACCCAGCGCCAGCGCGGCGAGCACAAGCACGATCGCGCCCCATTTCAGCGCTGCCGGTGTGCCCGGCGCCACCAGCGCTTCGCCAAGCCCCGCCCCGCCCAGAATGCCGAGACGCACGGTCATCTCCTGCAGAATGATCGTGGCGAGCGTGGCAAAGACCAGCGCCCAGACGAGGGCAAAGCCGAAATTGGCGCCCGCCAGCGTGCAGGCCGTTACCGTACCCGGACCGATGAAAGCGGCCGCAACCAGCGCGCCGGGGCCGAAGGAGAGCCTGGCTTTCATTCGGCGGAAATGCCTCTGCGGGTTTCCAGATAGGTGGCGAAGCTCGCCAGCCAGTGGCTGCCAGCATAATGCTCCTCGCTCACGGCGGCAACGCCGCTTTCCTTGTGAAGTGCCGCTGAGGCGAGCAGCGCGGCGCGGCGCGGGTCGGCCTCCGGCAGGGCCGACGCAATCCCCTCCATCGCCCAGGCGCGCGAGAGGTTCAGCCCATCAAGATGCACCAGCTTGCCATCGGACGGGTCCAGCACCACGCCCGGCGCCAGCCAGTCTCCGCGCCCATCCTGCGGGATCAGCGGCAGGAAGGCCGTGAGCCAGGCAGCAAAATCCTCCCGGCTCATCACGCGGCGCATCAGGTCTGCCTCCATCAGGCAGGGCGAGAGGAAGTCCTCCCCGGAAGGCTCATAGGCCAGCGGGCAGGAAACATCTCCGCTGTAGAATTCCAGCGACTTGGCAGCGATCTGTTCACGGAAGGCTGCGTTACCGGTGGCGTCCGCCCAGTCGATCATCAGGCCAAAGGCAAAGGCGGTCTGGTTATGCGTGCCCGCGCGGATAGGGTAGACGAGTTTGGGCAGCCAGGCGCTGGTATAGTCCGCAATCAGCGTTTCCAGCGGGGCCAGCGTCTCCGCCCAGCCGGCCGCCTCGGCGAACTCTGCCTGGCGCAGTTCCGTCATCAGCTGCAGGAACCAGGCCGTGCCATAAGGGCGCTCGAAGGAGGCCCGGTCCGGCTGCTGGAAATAGGCAACCTCCCCGGCGATATTCTCCGCCGTGAAGCTCTGCGCCAGCGCCGCCTTGATCGCGCCGGCATAAGGCGTCTGCGGGTCCGTGTTCAGAATGCGCGTCAGCAGCCAGTGGCCATGCACCGACGAGTGCCAGTCAAAACAGCCATAGAAAGCCGGATAAAGCTGGCGCGGCGGGGCAGCGTCAGCGGCGGAGTTCAGCACATGGCTGATCTTGTTGGGATATTCCTTGTGAACGCAGGAAAGGGCCAGGCGCGCGAAGCGGTCTGTCACCACGCCCTCCCTCGGCGGGGGCAGGCTGGCGAGCGGATCAGTCTGCACCTCGGCCTCCGGCGCGGGCCCCTGTTCCGGCGCCTGCGGCGAACACCCTGCCAGCACCAGCAGGCCAAGGCCAGCGGCCAGTATCCCATATCTCATGCCCGGCACTCCTCATTATCTCGCCGCCCTCTGGTCTTCCCGAGGGGTAACAGCAGGCAGGCCGCAGGCGCAAGCATCCCCGGCCCGCCGCCCGGCCCCGCCCGGACGCTACGGAAATTCAAGATAACCCTATGCAAATAGATTAATCGATCATATCCTGCCGAAAATCATCCAGGCCACGGCTGACTCAAAAACAGGATGATTGGGAGGAATACGACAATGAAGAGACCATCTTTGTGGGCAGCCGCAAGCGCGCTGGCCATTGTTGCCACGGGCCAGGCCATCGCCCAGGAAGACACCGGTTCCAGCGAAGTGAAGCGCCTGGAACAAGTGACCGTCACCGCCGTAAAGCGTGAGCAGAGCCTCAATGATGTGCCTGTCTCCGTCACCGCCTTTACCGAAGAGACGCGCCAGGAACTCGCCCTCGACAGCCTGGCAGACTTTGCCCGCTTCACGCCCAGCCTTGCCTTCTCATCGGGCGACGACCGGGTGTTCATCCGCGGCGTGGGCCGCCAGACCAATACCAACGGCTCTGACCCCGGCGTGGCGACCTATGCCGACGGGATCTATGATTCCTCCACCGGCGCTGTGGGCAAGAGCGACTTCTTCGTCGAGCGCGTCGAGATCCTGCGCGGCCCGCAAGGCACGCTCTATGGCCGCAATTCCATCGGCGGGGCGATCAACGTCATCTCCAAACGCCCCACAGACACCTTCACCGCCGAGGCCCGCGCCGGCATCGCCAACTATCAGACCTATGAAGTCGAAGCGGCCATTTCCGGCCCGTTGACCGACAAGGTCCGCGCCAAGCTGGGCGGCTCTTTCCGCAATCAGGAAGACGGGTATTTCAAGAACGTTGCCGGTGGTCCCAGCGAAGGGGGCGCCAACGAAACAACGTATGCGGAATTCCAGCTGGACATGGACCCGGCAGAAGGCTTCTCCCTGTGGCTCAAGGCAGATTACCTCGATGCCTCGCTGCGTAATCGCAGCACCAACCTCGCCTCGCCCTATGATCCCTTCCCCTTCCCGCCGGGCTATCTGACGCCGGGCAACGCCTTCGGCTATTACATGCCGGGCCTCACCCAGGCCGGATCCGCTACCACCAATCCGGGCGTGGATGACATCCGCAAGTTCAATGCGAACACGCCAACCCAGTCCAATGTTGATGGCAATTACGGCTTTGCCGCCATCGCCACCTGGAGCCTGCCGACCGTCGATATCAAATATCTCGGCGGCTACCGCATCTTCGATTACAATTCGAACCGTGATGACGACAACACAGACGTCATCTCCTACACCTACCCGCTGGACCCGGCGAACATTGCCGCTGGTGAACTCTTCACCGGCGGGCCGAACTGCGCCTGGGTGATTGAGAATATCGGCCCGATCTGCGCCCCGGCGACGATCTATCCCTCCCGCACCTTCGGCTATATCGAAGACCGCGCCTATTCCAGCCATGAGCTGACTGTTCAGTCCACGACCGATTCAAATCTGTGGTGGATTGCCGGCGCCTATGCCTATTACGAAGATGCGCATCAGGAATCGCATTTCGGCAATGCGGCCCAGCCCCAGATGCTCGCCCCGTTCGGCGCCGCGCCCAATCCCAGCGGCGATTATGTCACCGCGATCTCCGACCTGAATACCAAATCCTATGCCGTGTTCGGCCAGGCGGACTATGCGGTTACCGACACGGTCACGTTGACCGGCGGCCTGCGCTATTCGCAGGACGAGAAGTATGGCTCCGAACAGCTGCGCGTGCTCGGCTATGGCATTGTTCCGGGCATCTCTCTGGGCGGCTCGGGCGCCCTGGCGCCGGTGATCGATCTCACGGCCGCAACGGTTTCCTATACCGATGCGCCCGGCGTGGCCAGCGATGTGGAAATTGATCCGGCCACGGGCCTTGCCCGCCGCCGCCTGGCGCATGACTGGAACGCGCTTTCCGGCGTTGCCGGCATCCAGTGGCAACCAACAGCGGACACAAACTATTACGCCCGCTACAGCCGTGGCTACAAATCCGGCGGCTTCAATGCCGGCGGCATCAGCCAGTTCCCGCTGACCGGCAAGGAAACGCTGGATGCCTATGAAGTCGGCATGAAGAAATCCTTCGGCAATCAGCTGCAGCTCAACGCCAGCTATTTCTACTACGCCTATGACGGCCTGCAGGCGCCGCTGGATGTGGTGGAAAATGGCGTGCGCCTCACGCGCTTCTTCAACATCGAGGATTCGCGCGCCCAGGGCGTCGAACTGGAAGCCATGTGGACGCCTACGGAGCAACTGCGCATCCTGGCGAGCTATGCCTATAACGACTCCGAAGTGCGCAGCGCCTGCTGTTTCATCGATGTCGTGGACCCGCTTGGCCTGCAACCCGATGCCCAGCCTGTCGGCCCGATCGATGCCAATGGCAACCAGCCGCAGGATCTCAAAGGCCAGATGCTGCCGCGCACCATCCCCAACAAGCTGGGCCTCAATGTCAGCTATGACATCCCCCTCGGGGCAAATGGCGATCTGACGGTATCGGGCAACTATTCCTGGCAGGATGCCACCTATCACGGCGTGTTCAACCGTCCGTATTCGGAAACCGAAGCCTTTGATCAGGTGGACCTCATCGGCGTCTGGAAAAGCCCGGAAGACCGCTACCGCGTCGTTGGCTACGTCAAGAACGTGTTCGACGAGCAGGGCTATGACGGGGCAACCGGCACGCTGACGGCGATCCCCGCCGGCGGCTCGGCCACCACGCTCTATCTCACCCCGCCGCGCACCTATGGCGTCCAGTTGCAAGTGCGCTTCTGATCCGGCGGCTGGGGGAGCGGTCCATGGCGGACAAGGCTGGAAAACTGCCCTGGTCGACGAAACTCGTCTACGGCGTTGGAACCATTGCGTTCGGTATTAAGGACCATGGTTTCAACGCCCTCCTGATGATCTACTATAACCAGGTGATGGGCCTCCCGGCCGCTTGGGTCGGCGCCGCGATCATGATGGCCATGGTCGTGGACGCCATTCTCGATCCGGTGGTCGGTCAATGGTCTGACAGCCTGCGGAGCAAATGGGGGCGGCGGCATCCCTTCATGTATGCCTCCGTGCTGCCCGTGGGGGTCTTCTACCTGCTCCTCTGGTTTCCTCCCGCAGAGGCCTCCCACACCGTTCTCTTTACCTATCTGCTGATCATGACCACGATCACGCGGACCTTTATCGGTATCTATGAAATTCCGTCCACGGCGCTCCTGGCCGAGTTCACCCAGAACTATCATGAGCGCACGGAACTCGTTTCCTACAGGTATTTCTTCGGCGTCGCCGGGGGCATCCTGATGGGCATCTTCGTATTCACCGCCATTTTCTCGCCCGAAGCTGCTTCGGCCGGCGGCCTGCTCGATCGCTCCGGCTATCACACCTATGCCTGGATCGCCGCGCCCCTGATGGCCACCGCCATCTTCGCTTCAAGCCTTGGCACGCACAGCCGGATATCGAGCCTGATCAACCCGCCGCCCCCTGTGCGCCAGCCTTTCCTGCAAACCATAAGGGAGATGGTTGCGACGCTGTTCCACCGCGTCAACGCGCCCATATTCATCGGCAGCATCTTCGGCTCCATGGCCGGTGGCCTGAACGCGGCGCTGACCATCTACATGCAGACCTATTTCTGGGAACTGACGAGCGACCAGATCGCCGTACTCACTTCGGCTGGCCTGCTCGGCGTCATTCTCGCTCTGGTAATTGCGCTTCCTCTGTCCAGGTCGTTCGGCAAGAAATGGACCACGCTGGCGCTGTTCGCTGTCACGCTGACCGGTATCGTGGTTCCCGTTCTGCTAAGGCTGGGCGGTCTGTTCCCGGAGAATGGAAACCCCGCCCTGCTGCCGTCGCTGTTTGTATTCCAGGCGGTGGTGGCCATGTCGGTGGTGGCCGCCGCCATCCTGACGGCCTCAATGATCGCCGACGCCACCGACCAGATTCAGCTGACAACCGGCCGGCAATCCGAGGGCTTGCTCTTCTCGGCCGCCACCTTCATCGGAAAGACCGTGTCGGGAATGGGCGTCCTGGTCTCCGGCCTGCTGCTGACGCTTGTAGGCTTCCCGAATGACGCTAAACCGGGCGCCGTAGACCTCTCGACGGTGAATGATCTGGCACTGGCACTGACAGTGGCAACCTTCCTCTTCACCTCGGCGGCGCTCGTCATCATGAGCTTTTATCCTGTTTCAAAGCAGGATCATGAAAGGGCTGTTGAAACACTGGCGCGCAAAAGGGCCGAACAACTTTGACGCCCCGGCGTTCCATCCTAGAATACCCCATAGACCACCCTGATCCTGGACAAGAGACTTTCAATGGCCAAAACTCCCAAAACCGAAAAGCCGGAGCCCGTCCAGGGGGACGGATCGGCAACGGCGGCGGAGATCAAGTATCCACGGCGCACAGAACGGCGCCGGCGCACCCGCGAGAAAATTCTCAACGTCGCATTCGAACAGTTCAGCAAGACGGGCTTTGCCGCCACCACGATGCAGACCATCGCGGACGCGGCCGACATTCACGTCACCACGCTGTTCATGCATTTCAATTCCAAGAATGACCTCGCCAGCAGCCTCGCTGCGCAGGGCGTCGACACGCTGCGCGAGCGGGCCTGGGCCGCGCGCGCGAGCAAGGGCTTTTTCGAATTCTACCGTGAGGAAGCCCTCGCCTATGCCGCCATCCGCCGCAGCGCCGTCCAGTCAGACGCCGCTCTCTGGAACAATCTGCGCCATGACCGGGAACTGGCCTTCGCCTGGACACAGTACGAACACGGACAAAAAGATGTCTATGCGGAATATATCGCCGCAGACTTCAAGCTTGATCGCGCCTCCGGCTATCTGGCCGATCTCGCCGCCGCCCTGCTGGTAGAGTGCCTCATCCTGCCGCATGAAAGATGGGCCACCGCGCCGGGCAAATTCAAACTTGCCGAGGAAATCGAGCGCGCTGTGGATCTCGCCGAGAAGGCTGCCCGCCAGATGCTCGCCGGCGGGGAAAAGCGCGCCTGAAGCTTTTCCTGCCCCCCCCCCTCGCGAAATTTGCCCCTGTTACGGATGGATATTTTTACAGTTCTGGTTCATATATAAAACAGCCCGAGCAATCTGAGGACACTGGCGATCAATGACGGAAGCGCCCTATAAAGCCCCCGCGCTGGAAAAAGGCCTCGATATTCTCGAATGCCTGGCCAGCCTGCGCACACCGCAATCCATCTCGGATATCGCCCGCAATCTCGGCCGCTCGCGCAGCGAGATTTACCGCATGGTGGTCGTGCTCGAGATGCGCGGCTATGTGGAGCGTACGGACGATCCGGAAAAGCTGCAACTCTCAAACCGTCTGTTCGAAGTCGGCATGCGTTCCCCGCCCAAGATGGACCTGCACGAGGCCGCCCTGCCAGAAATGTCGGCCCTTGCCTCGCGCATGATGCAGTCGATCCAGCTCGCCGTGGTCAGCTCCGATCAGATCGTCGTCATTGCACGGACGGAAAGCCCCGATGATGTTGGCTTCAGCGTTCGCCTCGGCCATCGCCGCTCGATCATGAAATCCGCCTCTGGCCTCGTTCTCTTCGCCTTCGCTTCGCCCACCCATGAAGCCAAGATGGTAGAAGACCTGAAAGCCGCCGGCGCCAGCGCAGATGAGCTTGAAACGCTCTATGAACAGATCAAGGACGTGCGCGCGAAGGGCTTTGTCTGCATGCCTTCCCGCATGGTCGATGGCGTGACGGATATTGGCGCGCCAATTTTTGATGCCACCAGCCGCGGGGCCGTCGCCAGCCTCACTGTGCCTTTCGTGGTCACCCGCCGCGCCCGCGTCTCGCTGGAAGAAGCGCCCCATCTGGTGGCCGAGGCCGCCGCGCGCATTTCCGCCACGCTCGGCCACGCGCCCCGCTAAGGCCCGCCCTCAATCGTGATGGAACACTTCCTCCATCGGCGCCCACCATTCGCCCGGCGCCGCTGAGGCAAGCGGGCTCTGGCATGGATCAGTCAGCGCCCACCAGCGCTGGGTCTCCGGATCATCCGCCATCGCCTTCATGTCAGCCTCGTAATCGCTGCCATGGTATTCAAACATGCCCATCAGCAGATTCTCCGGCTCGCGCAGGAAGATGCTGTAATTGCGGATATTGCAGGCCGTGATCTGCCGCAGGATCGCGGGCCAGGCATTGGCGTGCAGCTCTTTGTATTCCGCCATCTTTTCCGGCTTCAGCCGGATCATCATCGCCTTGCGCTGCATCGCTTCCTCCCGCGCTCCTGTCATCAGCGTGTCCCTTCGCGCTCCCTGACGCGAGGTCATTTCAAGTTCATATACAAACATCACGCTTGCATATGAAACACTCTTTACCTAACAATCCCTGCAGAGGCCACCCGCCAAGAGGCGGCCGCTAAGAATGATCCAGGGAGGAAAAACATGACGCCCCGCTCCGGCCTTGCGGCCCCATTCCCCTCCCACCGGCTGACCATGCCGCTTACCCCCTGACACACTGGAACCTTCGGCATGATTGAAAGCATTGAGGCCCGCGACATCCGCTTCCCCACATCACGGGAAAGCCATGGCTCTGACGCCATGAATCCGGACCCGGATTATTCCTGCGCCTATGCCACGCTGAAAATGCGCGGCCGCGATCCGGATGGAAACGGCCTCACCTTCACCATCGGCCGGGGCACAGATCTCTGCGTCGCTGCCATCCATGGCCTCGGTAAACACCTGATCGGCCGCAGCCTGGACGAGTTCGAAGCCGATCTTGGCCTGGCCTCCCGCCTCCTGCTCAATGACAGCCAGTATCGCTGGCTCGGCCCTGAAAAGGGCGTGGTCCATCTCGCCGCTGCCGCCCTCAACAATGCCGTCTGGGACGCGCTGGCAAAGCGCGCGGGCAAGCCGCTCTGGCGCTATGTGGCTGATCTCTCGCCGGAGCAGCTCGTCTCCGCCATCGATTTCCGCCACATTGCAGACTTCCTCAGCAAGGAAGAAGCCCTCGCCCGGCTGACGGCGCAGGCCCCCGGCAAGGCCGCCCGCATCGAGCGCCTGCTCATCGATGGCTACCCCGCCTACACCACCTCTGCTGGCTGGATCGGCTATACGGATGATCAGATCGTCAGCCTTCTGAAAAATGCGTATGCCGAAGGCTGGCACCATTTCAAGATCAAGGTCGGCGGCGATCTCGCCACCGATGTGCGCCGCTGCGCCCTCTTCCGGGAAACTCTCGGGAAGGATGTGAAGCTCAGCGTTGACGCCAACCAGGTCTGGAACATCGATCAGGCCGTCGCCGCCATCAAGGCCATTGCGCCTTACGACATCTACTGGGTGGAAGAGCCCACCAGCCCGGATGATGTGCTCGGCCATAAGGAAATCGCCCGCCAGGTCGCCCCCATCCAGCTTGCCACCGGCGAACACGCCCATAACAAGGTGATGTTCAAACAATTCCTGCAAGCACGCGCCATCGGCTTCTGCCAGATCGATTCCTGCCGCCTCGCCGGGGTCAATGAAGTCATCGCCGTGATGCTGATGGCCGACAAGGCCGGCATCCCTGTCTGCCCTCATGCGGGCGGCGTCGGCCTCTGCGAATATGTGCAGCATCTGTCAATGATCGACTACATCTGCATCTCGGGCACCATGGAAGGCCGCGTCATCGAACACGCCGCCCACCTGCATCAGCATTTCCGCAACCCCATCGAAATCCGCGATGGCCGCTATCTAGCCCCGCTCGCGCCGGGCTATTCGGTTGACCTCTGGCCCCAGAGCATGGCCGATCATGAATTCCCGAATGGCAAGGTTTGGGCGGAGGAGCCCGTCTCTGGATGACCCCTGCGCCCGCCCCCTTCTCCCTGCCGGATTTCGGCCTCGGCGCAGCGGGGCTTGGAAATCTGTATACGGCCATTTCGGAGGCTGATGCCAGCCGCGCCCTGGCAGCAGCGCAGGCGGCAGGCCTCACCTATATCGACACTGCCCCCTTCTACGGTCACGGCCTCAGCGAGCAGCGCATCGGCGCCCATCGCTGGGCCGGAGAGGACCGCCCACACCTCTCCACCAAGGTCGGCCGCCGGCTGGAGCCCGCCAGCGGGCGCCCCGTTCCGGACAATGGCTTTGCCCATCCGGCGCCCTTCATTCCCGTCTTCGATTACTCCGCTCACGGCATCCGTGCCGCCTTTGAAGGCAGCCAGACCCGGCTGGGCGTCAACTCCGTCGATGCCCTGTTGCTGCATGATATTGGCGAGATGACCCACGGCGCGGCCCATCAGAAAATCCTGGCACAGGCGCTGGAAGAGGCCCTGCCGGAAATGGCCGCGATGAAATGGGAAGGGCTCACCCGCGCCATCGGCCTCGGCGTCAACGAAATCGATGTCTGCCGCGATGTCCTGGACCATTTTGATCTGGATATCCTGCTGCTCGCCGGGCGCTACACGCTGCTCGAGCACGCTGCCGCGCTGCCCTTCCTCGATGAATGCCACCGCGCGGGCATAAAAGTCATCATCGGCGGCGCCTTCAATTCCGGCCTTCTCGCCGCCGCGCCAGGTGACGCGCTCCACTATAACTACGCCGCCGCGCCCGGCTGGGCTGTCGAGCGGGCCAATACGTTGCGAAACGTATGCGGATCATTCGGCGCGCCCCTTCCGGCGGCCGCGCTGCACTTCTGCAAGGCGCATCCGGCAGTCATCTCCGTTATCCCCGGCGCGCAATCTGCCCGGCAGGTCAACGAGATTGCCGGCTGGATCGCGGAAGAGATCAATCCCGATCTCTGGACCGCGCTGAAAGACAGGGGCCTCATTGCTCGGGATGCGCCGGTGCCATGATGGAAAAGATCGACACCCATATGCATGTCTGGCGCCTCGCGCGCGGCGATTATGACTGGATGACACCCAGCCTCGGCGCAATCCATCGCGACTTTGCAATTGACGATGCCTGGCCCGCCGCCCGCGCCGCCGGCGTCTCCTCCGTCGTCCTCGTCCAGGCCGCCGCCACCGCCGCCGAAACAGACTACCTCCTCTCCGTTGCCGAGGCTGACGCCAGAGTTGCCGGTGTGGTCGGCTGGGTGGATTTCGAAGCGGCAGGCGCCGCCGCCGAAATCGCCCGCCGCGCAGCCGATCCCCGCATGCTGGGCCTACGCCCGATGATCGCAGACCTTCCGGACCCGGAATGGATTCTCCGCCCTGCCTTTTCGCCCCTTCTGGAAGCGATGGCCGGACACGGCCTCATCTTTGATGGCCATGCCCGCGCCGATCTCGTGCCCGTGATGACACGTCTCGCAGACCGCCACCCCGCCCTGCAGATCGTCCTCAACCATGGCGGCAAGCCCCAGATCGCCAGTGGCAATCTCGCCGCATGGCGTGCAGATCTCGCCGCCCTCGCCCAGCGCCCCAACGTCGCGTGCAAACTCTCCGGCCTGCTCACCGAAGCGGGCGCCCGCACAAGCGATGACGCTCTCGGCGAAGTCGCCGCCTACATCCGTGACTGTTTCGGGCCGTCCCGCGTAATGTGGGGCAGCGACTGGCCAGTCCTCAATCTCGCCGGCGACTATGCCGGCTGGGCCAGCCAGAGCGAGCGGCTGATAAATCATTTCTTCCCGGAACATCAACGCGCCGTCTGGGCGGGCAATGCCCGGCGCATCTATCTCAATCGATCAGGAGCATGATATGGGCCGTCTGGCAGGCAAAAAGGCGCTGATTACCGCCGCAGGCGCTGGCATTGGCCGCGCCTGCGCAGAGGCATTCGCGCGCGAAGGCGCTCATGTCATCGCGACCGATATTAATGCCGATGCCCTCTCTGAACTGAAGGATTCTGCCAACATCGACACGCAGATCCTCGACGTAACCGACCCCGCCGCCATCGCCCGCCTCCTTGCGGCGCATCGCGATGTGGGCATTCTCTTCAACGTCGCCGGCTGGGTCCATCACGGCACGATCGAGCAGTGCGAGCGGGCCGACTGGGACCGCTCCCTCCAGATCAATCTCACCTCCATGTACGAAACCTGCCGCGCCGCCCTGCCGAACATGCTGGCCCGTGGCGGCGGCGTCATCCTGAACATGTCCTCTGTCGCCTCCAGCGTTACAGGCGCCCCCAATCGCTTCGCCTATGGCGCCACCAAAGCCGGCGTGATCGGCCTAACCAAGGCCATCGCCGCCGACTATGCCGGGCGCAACATCCGCTGCAACGCTATCTGTCCGGGCACAGTCGATACGCCCTCTCTGCAGGGCCGCATGTCGGCGCAGGGAGACTATGACACAGCCCGTCAGATGTTCATCGCCCGCCAGCCCATGGGCCGTCTCGGCACAGCGGAAGAAATCGCCCATCTGGCCGTCTATCTCGCCTCCGATGAGGCTTCCTTCACCACGGGCGCCATCCATGTCGTGGATGGCGGCTGGACCAATTAGGAGCTGATGAGATGAAACTCTTGAGAGTCGGCCCCGCAGGGCGCGAAAAACCGGCAATCCTGGATGCCGATGGCCACATTCGCGATGTCAGTTCCCTGATAGACGATTGGGATGGCCCCGCTTTGGCCGATGCGGTTCTGGATCAGCTGAGGAAAATTGATATCGCCTCCCTCCCCATTCTCCCCGCCGCCAGCCGCATCGGCCCCTGCGTGGCCGGCGTGGGCAAATTCATCTGTATCGGGCTGAATTATGCCGATCACGCCGCCGAAACCGGCGCGGCCGTCCCGGCAGAGCCTGTCGTCTTCTTCAAGGCCACCAGCGCTATCTGCGGCCCGAATGACAATCTGGAAATCCCCCGCCGCTCGGAAAAGACTGATTGGGAAGTCGAACTCGGCATCGTCATCGGTAAACAGACGAAATATGTCAGCGAGGAAGACGCCCTGGATCATATCGCCGGCTATTGCATCATCCATGATGTCTCCGAACGCGCCTTTCAGCTCGAAGGCACCGGCCAATGGGTCAAAGGCAAAAGCGCCGACACGTTCGGCCCCATCGGCCCCTGGCTCGTCACGCGCGATGAAGTCGCCGATCCCCACGCCCTCTCCCTGTGGCTCGACGTAAACGGGGAAGCCATGCAGCGCGGCTCCACCTCCACGATGATTTTCAGCGTGCCCCACATCGTCAGCTATCTCTCACAATTCATGAGCCTGCAGCCCGGCGACGTGATCTCCACAGGCACGCCGCCCGGCGTCGGCCTCTCGCGCACTCCGCCCCGCTATCTCCGCTCCGGAGACGTGGTTACCCTTGGAATACAAGGCCTTGGCGACCAGAAGCAGGTCTGCATTGATGCCTGAAAGCCACACATCCTGACCCCTCCGGCAGCGGGGCCGGGAACCGATAGCCGCAACCGGGCGTTCATCAGCGAAGTCAAAATCCCTCCGGATGCGACAAACCGATGGAGCCCAACATGCAAGTCCTGAAGTCTCTCCCAGCTCTCAAGACGCGCCACGCCCTCACCGGCCTTGCGCTTTCCCTTGCCCTCCTGGCCCAGCCCGCCGCTGCCTCCGGCGCCACCCCCGAAGCCGTCGTGGAAACCGCTGTGGACCGCACCCTGTCGGCGCTGCAGGATTCGCATATCTCCGATCAGGAGGCGGATGAAATTCTCAAAGTGATTGATATTGAGCGCGTCGCCCAGTTCACCATGGGCCGCCACTGGCGCGGTATGGATGAAGCCAGCCAGGCAGACTTCATGACAGCCTTCCGCTCCTTCGCCCGGGTTCAGCTGCGCGAACACCTCTCGGATTTCTCCGAAGCCGAAGTGGAAATTCTGCGCACGGTCGAACGCAAGCCGGGCGACGCCATCGTCACCACCAAGGTCAGCGGCGTTGACAACAAGGAACATATGGTCAGCTGGCGCGTGAACGACAATGATGGCTGGAAGGTCACCGATATTGAAGCCATGGGCCTCTGGTTCGCCATCGAACAGCGCGCCCAGTTCCAGGCCATGCTGGACAAGAATGGCGGCAATGTCAGCCAGCTGATCGAAGAGATCGGCTCAGCCACCTAGCCCGCCGCTGACGGCCACCTCCGCGAACGCCCAGTAAAGCGACATCTCGCGGAACTCCGCCTCGCGCCCGCCGCTGGACTGATGCCCCGCCTCAGCATCCAGAACCAGTATGGCGGGCGCGTTGTCGGTGGAAGTATGACGCACTTCCGCCACCAGCTTCGCCGCCTCCCAATAGCCTACCCGGTCATCCTTGAGCCCGGATGTGCACAGCAGCGGCGGATAAGCCGTGGCCTGAACATTCTCGTAAGGTGAAATCGAGAACATGTAGTCATACGCCGCCGGATCGGCAAGCGGATCGCCCCAGTCCGGCCGGAACAGCGGCACGAGTGGATGGTCCGCGTCGCTCATCGTGTTCAGCATGTCCACAAACGGCACCTGCGCGATCACACCCGCCCACATGTCTGGCATTTCATTCATGGCCCCGGCCACCAGAAGTCCGCCGGCTGACAGGCCATAGGCCACCACCGCGCCCTTGCGGGTCACGCCCAAATCGCAGAGATGCTCCGCACACGCTACAAAATCGGTAAAGCTGTTGCGCTTGCTGAGGCGCCGCCCGTCGAGAAACCATTGCCGCCCCCGCTCCGATCCGCCGCGCACATGCGCAATGGCATAGGTCCATCCCCGGTCGACCAGCGTGAGCGCGGGCACGGAAAATTCCGGCTCGCTGGAAATGCCATAAGCGCCATACCCGTAAAGCAGGCAAGGCCGGGAGCCATCGCGCGGCGCGCCCCTGCGGCTCAGCAGCGTTACCGGCACCTGCGCCCCGTCCGGCGCGGCGGCAAATATCCGCTCAACGACATAATCGCCGGGATCATACCCCGGCCGCCCGGCCTTCTGCACAAGGCTGAGCCCGCCCGTTTCAAGGTCCACATCCATCCACTGCACCGGCAGGCGCGGCGACTGAAAAGTGATCCGGCAGCGGGCCGCCGTATAATCCTGCCCTGCAGGCACGGACACCGCATACGCCGCCTCGTCAAAGCCGATAACGCGCTCGCTTCCGTCCGCCCTCAGAAGGATCAGCTGATGCAGGCCATCCTGCCGCTCAAGGCGCAGCAACCCCTTCTCGAACGGAAACACTTCCAGGATCTGGCTGCCCACCCGGTGCGCCACCAGCGTTTCCGGCGCCGCGCCCGGCGCCAGCACCAGCAGCTTGTTGTCCAGCGCGTCCTCATCCGTCAGGACGACCAGCCGCCCGGCCCACTCGTCCACCTCATAGCGCACCTTGTCGCGGCGCGGAAACACAAGCTGCGGCGCCCCGGTCTCATCCTCGGCCGAAACCAGCCACACTTCGGATGTATCCGGCCCGGACATCGTGATCGCCACATATCCGCCCGCCGCGGTGCGTTTGATCTGCATAAAGATGGCTGGGTCGGCCTCCTCATACACCAGCTCCGCCGCGCCCCCGCCCACCGGCGTGCGGTAAACCCGCGTCGGCCGGTTGCGGCCGTCGCGCCATATCCAGAACAGGAAGCGAGAAGACGGGCTGAACACGAGGCCGCCATAGCCATACGCATCTTCCCCCACCAGCACGCTTGTCGCCCCGGTCTGCGTATCCTTCACGCAGATCCGGTGCCGGTCATTCCCGATCACATCTTCCGCCCACGCATAATATCTGTGGTCGGGGCTCGGCTGATGCCCGGTCGTGCGGTAATAGGCGGCGCCCGCTGCCCGCCCCGCCTCATCCAGCAACACCTCGGCGGCGCCGGGGGCTGCCAGCGGCGCGCGCGTATAAACGGCATGGGCGCTGCCCTCGGGATAATGGCTGGCATAGGCCCAGGGGCCGGACGGGATCACCGGCGGCGCATCATTCCCGGGCACGCGCGCCAGCATCTGCGCCGCGATTTCCGGCTGCAGCCTGCGCGCCGGCGCCAGCACAGCCTCGGCATAGGCCGCCTCCGCCTCCAGATGCGCGCGGATCATCTCAGGCAGCGTGGCCATCTCCCGCGTGCCCGTCTCGGGAATATATTTCATCCAGCGGTAATAATCATTCCGTGTGCGGCCCAGCTGCTCGATGGGAAACGGGATGCGCGGCGCCACAGGCGGGGCAATGCTGCCGCCGGCCGGGCTCAATCCGCTGCCCGCGCCTGCGCCGCCCGCGCATCCGGCCAGCGCGCTCAGCGCAATCGTCTGCAAAAGCGTGCGGCGTGAAAACCCTGCCCTGCTGGCCATGAACACTGCCTCCCTCGCCTGTCTGAAACGGTTCACCCTACCTAGCCCCTCCCGCCCTGCAAATCCTGAAACCGGCCCAATCTCTCCTCAATCGGGCCAAGTGCGCAGGGATCGGCGCGCCCGCGTCCCCCTTCTCCTCCCCCGCGGCGCAGCGGGGGAGAAGGCTCGCCCACATCAGTAGCCCATTTCTTGACTTGGCTCGCCTGGCGCCTTACTTTTCTCCTTACCAAACTCAAGGCGCGCGCCCATGTCCACCGCCACAATCACCTCCAAAGGCCAGCTCACCGTGCCCAAGGCCGTGCGCGACGCCCTCGGCATTGGGCCGGGAGACCGGGTGGATTTCGTGCGGATGGCGGATGGCAATTTCGCCGTGATGCCCGCCACCCAGCCGGTCAAACGCCTCAAGGGCATCCTCCCGAAGCCGAAGACCCCTGTGTCGCTGGAGGATATGGACGCCGCCATCGCGAGCGGCGCAAAGGGCGCCTGACCGGGCCATGACGGGCCTGGACACCAATGTCGTCATCCGTTTCCTGGTGCAGGATGATGCCGCCCAGTCCGCCGCCGCCACGCGCTTCTTCTCCCGCCTGACGAAAGACCAGCCCGGCTTCATCAGCGCGGTGGTCCTGGCCGAAATCAGCTGGGTGCTCGCCCGCGCCTATAAAGCGCCGCGCGAAGACATTGCGCGCGTCCTCGAAGGTCTGCTCCGCTCCGCCGAACTCGTCGTGGAAAATGCCGAAGCCGCCTACCGCGCCCTGGGCGTCTACATGGCCTCTACCTCGGCAGACTTCGCCGACGCCCTCATCGCGCAAACCGCCAGCCTCGCGGGCGCCCGCGAAACCCTCACCTTCGACCGCAACGCCGCGAAGGAAGCGGGGATACGTTTGTTGAAGTAGCCCTATAGAGTTCAAATTGTACTGAAAAAAAGGTCCGTTTTCAAAGATTTTTCCCCAGCAACTCATTGTGCATTCTGTGAAACTCAGACGTATTGGGAAGGGGGAGATTCAGGACAGTATCATTTCCAAATCGAACAGATATCTCCAAGCTATCTCCTACGTTCAATGCATTGCCAAAACTATTGCCGTCTTGTCGATACATAAGACCAACAACACTATTACCTTCGGCGTCACGAACTATTTGTGCACTAAGCCAACCTGACGTGAAACTTGACAACTCGTCTGAAATACAGACGCCCCCGATGCCATTGAAATCCCAACCTGGCGAAAACGATATGTAAAAAAAGCGATGCTTACCGATGGCGATGTTAAAGATAGACCCCCGGTTCTCGTAAACTGCAGAAATCTTGATCGTACTGTTTACCTCTTTACTTTTGTATTTCCATTCCTGTTCAACAATGTGACCTTTTCGCCGCCATCCAGTATACGAACAATGTAATTGTTTTCCAAAATCTGATTTCTCACTTTGAACGTCAGAGGAAACAATAGATCTGATTATGTTTGATGTGGAATCTGGTACTTTCGAAATAAACTCCGTCAACAAATCAACCCCTCCTTCTTGTGCGAAAAAAGCTGCTGTATCGAGAAGGCCATCCGGCCCATGAAACTCTATGCCAATGTCCAACCCGCTAAGTAATACTGCAAAACATTTACTCACATAATCTGGGTCTTCAATGACTATCTGGCTACCGAACGAAACGCTCTGATGTAGGCATGGAATTGAAAATAGTGTCTTACCCTTATGTTTTGCCAACGCCACCAAGTAGCAATCGTCAACACTCTGTTGGCTTAGGATTTTGAAGTTTGTATTTAAGATTACAGCAAAGGCTGCTGCGCCGCCGGCTCGCTCTGAACGAACTACAGAATAGCTCTGCACGCGCTGACCAACACTTGTCTGAAGTGTTACAGTACACGACAAAATGCGTGTCGCGCCTTCTGTGCTAGAGGTCCATGGAGAAACTTCAGTGTCATATATTTCAATTTTCAGCATCGTCCGCCCGCACGCAAAAGTATAGTACCTTTCATAGGAAGGATATCATTTTGATTCAAAGGAAACTTAAGGATGCTTTTTGAGTTGAAGCTAAACATCATTTTACCCCCCCCTTGCCCCATTCCCCCCGCCCCCCTAAACCTTGCCGTCAACAGGGCCGGGCGAGGAACCAGCACACATGCCGGAATGGGCAATCTACGCAGTCGCGGCGGTGGCGGGGTATCTCGCCGGGTCGATCCCGTTTGGCCTCGTCCTGGTCAAGGCCGCCGGCCTCGGCGACATCCGGGAGATCGGCTCCAAAAGCATCGGCGCCACCAATGTGCTGCGCACCGGCCGCAAGGATCTGGCGCTGGCCACCGTCCTGCTCGACAGCCTGAAGGCCGGCCTTGTTGCCCTCGCCTTCACGCTGATTGCGGGCCGGGAGGCAGGCATGGTCGCCGGCGCCGCCGCCTTCCTCGGCCATTGCTATCCCCTATGGCTCGGCTTCAAGGGCGGCAAGGGCGTGGCCACCTATGCGGGCCTCCTCCTTTTCATCACGCCGCTGCACGGCCTTGTTGTGGGCGCGCCGGTCTGGCTCGGCATGTTCGCCCTCACGCGCATTTCGTCCCTCTCCGCACTCACTGCTGCCGTCGCCGTTCCTCCGGGGGCGTATCTTCTGGGCGAGCGCAGCCCGATAATCCTCGGCGGCCTCGCTGCCCTCTCCGTCCTCGTCTTCTGGACACACCGCGCCAATATCGGCCGCCTGCTCGCGGGCACTGAGCCGCGCTTCGGCGCCAAGAAGAAAGACGCCGCCGGAGAATGACGCTGGCGCGTCCCCTCACCGATGGGGAACGCCTTGACTGGCTGCGCCTCGCGCGAACCCAGAATGTCGGCCCGGTCACCTTCGCCCAGCTCATCGGCCGCTATGGCGATGCCGGCCGCGCCCTCGCCGCCCTGCCGGAAATCGCCGCCCGCGCCGTGCGCGGCAAATCCGTCGCCATTCCGTCTGCGGACAGTATCGCCCGCGAGATCGACGCCACCACAAAATACGGCGCCCGCATCGTGGCCAGTTGCGAGCCGGACTTTCCCGCCCTCCTCCGCGCGCTTGATCCCCCGCCCCCCGCGCTCACCCTCCTGGGCAAGGCCGCCCTCGCCGCCCAGCCCACCTGCGCCATCGTCGGCGCGCGCAATGCCTCCGCCGCTGGCCGCAAGATCGCGCGGGATATGGCCGCTGCCCTCGGCAAGGCAGGCTACACCATCGTCTCCGGCCTCGCCCTCGGCATTGACGGGGAGGCTCACGCCGCCAGCCTCTCCACAGGCACCATCGCCGTGCTCGGCGGCGGCATCGATCACGTCTACCCGCCCCAGCATGACCGGCTCTATGCAGAGGTCGCCGCCAGCGGCCTCATCCTGTCCGAAATGCCCTTCGGCCACCGCGCCAAGGCGCAGGATTTTCCCCGCCGCAACCGCATCATCACGGGCCTGGCGCGCGGCACGGTGGTGGTGGAAGCGGCCGAACGCTCCGGCTCGCTCATCTCCGCCCGCGTGGCGAATGAACAGGGGCGCGAAGTGATGGCCGTCCCCGGCTCCCCGCTTGATCCGCGTGCGGCGGGCACGAACAACCTCATCCGCAATGGCGCCGCCCTTGTGCGCCATGCCGGCGATGTGCTGGAAGTGCTGAGCAGCCTCCCCCTGCTGCAGGTCTCCGCGCCCCCGGCGGATCTCTATGATCCCGTCCATGGCGGCGGCGATCCGATCCCGCCCTCGGAAACCGCCCGCGTCCGCGAAGCGCTCAGCCCCCATGCCATGCCGCTGGACGAGATCGCCCGCGCCACGGGCATCCACGCGGCCCGCGTCGGGGCCATCCTGATGGAGCTGGAACTGGCCGGTGAGGCGATCACCTTTCCCGGCGGCCTGGCGGCGCGGGCTGTGTAATTCCTGTCCGGAAATGACCGGGAAGCGGCCGCCTGTGGCCGGAAATACGCCCGCAGCCGCTGCCTTGGCCCCCGCTAGGCATTGATTTGTCAGGAAATCGTCAGGGTTGGCTGTGGCCTGACAACACTGTAATGGCCCGAATGCACATACCGGCGATTGGATGGCTGGACGCCCCCGCGGTTCCTCTCTAAGCCTCGGTTTCGGGATAAACGCGGCGCCAGATACCGGGTGGGGCGTTGTGTACGGGTTGTTTAGGATGCCGTCTGTCGTGAAATGGTCTCACTATGCCCTGCTCGCCGGTTTCTCGGCGGCCCTGCCGGTGGCGGCCCATGCCCAGGGCACTCCGGAAGCTGGCGCAACGGCTGAGGCCACGGATGAGCGTGTGGTTCTGGAAGCCGATACGGTCTACGAAAACTCCGCCGACAACACCATCATCGCCGAAGGCAATGTCGAAGCCCTCTATCAGGGCCGCATCCTGCGCGCCGACCGGCTGATCTATGACCGCACCACCGAGCGCGCCCGCGCCTCGGGCAATGTCGTCATCATCGAAGCCGATGGCAGCCAGCAATTCGCCGATGAGGTCGATGTCGGCCCCAATCTCTCGGATGGCTATGCCATCGGCTATTCCGCCCGCCTCGAAGGCAACGCCTCCGTCGCGGCGAAATCCGCCATCCGCCGCTCCGACGGCATCAACGCCATGGAGCATATCGTCTACACTGCCTGTCCGGTCTGCGAGGGCAAAAATCCAACATGGCAGATCCGGGCGCGGCGCGCGGTGCTGGATGAAGAAACGCAGATGATTTCCTATCGCGACGCGGTTCTGGAAGTTGGCGGCGTCCCGGTCTTCTACCTGCCCTACCTGTCCCATCCGGATCCCAATTCAGAGCGCCGCTCGGGCTTCCTGATGCCGAATGCGGGCATCTCCACGATGCTCGGCACCTTCTACAAACAGCCCTATTACTGGGCCGTGTCGGACTATTCCGAACTCACGATCTCGCCGACCGTCTATCAGAATGTGAACCCGCTGATCGGCGTTGAGGGGACTAAGCGCTTCTATTCCGGCGCCGTCAGTTTCGACGCCAGCTTCACCCATGAAGCGGATTTCGACAGCAATGGCGACACGTTCGGCGAAGAGTCCTTTCGCGGCCACCTGTATGGAAATGGCCTGTTCACGATCACGCCGGGCTGGAAATGGGGCTTTGGCCTGGAAACCCAGACGGACGACCTCTACGACCTGCGCTACCGGATCAGCAATCAGAACGCCAAGCGCGGCCTCTACTCCAACCAGCCCCGCCGCCTGCTCTCCCAGATCTTCGTCACCGGTCAGGGCGACAGCTATTATACCGACGCCGCCGTCCTGAACTTCCAGGGCCTGCGCGGCGAGGATGATGCCTCCCGCCTGCCGCAGGTGGCGCCCCTCGCCTATGCCGAGAAATACTGGAATATGGGCGATCTGGGCTTCGCCTCTGTGAACGCCTCTTCGGCAATCCTGACGCGGGATGTCGGCGCCGACAGCCAACGTGTCAGCCTCGGGGGCGACTGGAGCACGATGAAAATCCTGCCCGGCGGCTTCACCTTCAAACCCTTCGCAGAGCTGCGCGGCGACTATTACCTTCTGGACGAAGCCGTCAGCGGCAAGGATTCGGTGTCACGCGCCGTCGGCAACACCGGCGCAACACTCGCCTATCCGTTGATCCGGCGCGGCAAGAGCGTTGATCTGATGATCGAACCCACGGTCATGGCCGCCTGGGGCTTTGCGAATGCGAACGACCCGGCCATCCCGGTGGAAGACAGCCTGCTCTACGAATTCGACGAATCCAGCCTGTTTGACCCCAATGGCGTGGGAAATTACGACCTCTATGAGGGCGACGGAAAGCTGAGCGCGGGCATTACCGCGCGCGCAATCTGGAAGAACGGCACCGAAATCGCCACCACGGTCGGCCGCCGATGGCGCTCCCGCGTCGATCCGAACTTTGACGTCGCCAGCAACCTCGATGGCACCTCGTCGGACTGGGTTGCCTCCACCAGCCTCAAGATGGGCAATGCCCTGCAGCTCAACTCGCGCGTTCGCCTGAACGAGGACGACCTCTCGCTCAGCCGGCTCGATATGCGGGCGTCAACCTCATTCAACCGCTTCCGCGCGGTCGGCCAGTATTACAAGATCGACGAGCGCATCAGCCCGGCCGGAACCTCCGATGAGGGCATCTACCTGCGCGGCGAAATCGACATAACCAACCGCTACTCGGTCATTTTCAGCCAGCTGCGTGATATCAGCCGCAATGTGGATACCAAGCAGGAGCTGGGCATTGCCTACACCGATGACTGCGCCCGATTCGAGATCATCTATGACCGGTCCGAGGTTCGCGACCGGACGCTTGGGCCGCAGGAAAGCTTCCAGATCCGGTTCTCTCTGCTATCCTTGGGCAATTTCGGCTCCAACGGCTTCTGAGCGGCGCCCGCACAAAAAATGAACTGCAGCAAACTTCGCTGATGACTGTAGCGGCGCGTTGCGCGATGAGACGAGACTTGTAAGGTCTGCCAGCGAAAACAGGCCTATTTTCCCAATTCTGGGGCCATGGAGACGTCGTATGGTACGTGTTGTGTTCTTGGCAGCAGCTTTTGCGGCGATCAGCGCGCTCAGCGCCCCCGTTTCGCCCGCCAGCGCGCAGGAATCAGACCGGCAGACCCTCGAAGGCATTGCCGCCATCGTGAATGATAAGCCCATCTCCTATTCCGATGTGCGCCAGCGGGCCCGCCTGCTGCTGCTGACAATTGGCGCGGCCAACCCCACCCAGGAACAGGTGCAGCAGATCACCAGCCAGGCGCTGGAACAGCTGGTCGATGAAAAACTGCAGCTGGACCGCGTGGCCGAATACAAGGTCGAGGTGGACCCCCGCGAAATCGACGCAGCGGTTCGCGATATGGCGGCCGATGCCGGCCTGTCCGGGGAAGTGCTCCGCCAGCAGCTGACGGCTTCCGGCGTCAACCCGGTCAGCCTGGAAGAACAGATGCGCGCCGAGATCGCCTGGAGCCGCCTCATGAGCGGCCTCTATGGTAACCGTATCCGCATCTCCGAGAATCAGGTCGACGATCAGCTCGACCGCCTGCGCGCCGCCTCCAAGAAAACCCAGTACCGGCTCGGCGAGATTTTCCTCTACGCGCCCGACGACGCCACCAAGGCCGAGGCCATGCCGGCGGCGCAATCCATCATCGCTCAGCTCAATCAGGGCGCTGACTTCCGCGTCGCCGCTCAGCGCATCTCCTCGGCCCCCACCTCCGCCGCCGGCGGCGATATGGGCTGGGTGACGACGGACGACCTCGATCCCGCCATTGCCGCAGCCGTCCGCGCGTCTTCCGGAAACGGCCTGCTCGAGCCGATCCAGACCGAAAACGGCATCTACATCATCCTGGTTGGCGGCAAGCGTGAGCCGGCCGAGCCGGTGACCCGCGTGGACCTGAAGCGCCTCGTCGCTTCAGACGGCGCCGAGGCAACGCTCACCGAAGCCATCGGCCGCATCAAGAGCTGCGACGACGTTCAGTCTGTTGCCAACTCCCGCTCCACCCTCCGCGCCCAGGACATCACCGACATCAATGTCGAGGAGCTTGGCCCGGAAGGCCGCAGCCTCGTCCTGGCCGCCGATGTCGGCAGCCCGACCGATATCTTCGCCGTCAGCTCCGGTCTTGCCGTGATGTATGTCTGCCGCCGCGAAGATGGCGCCGAGGCCCTACCTTCGCGTGAAGATCTCAAAGGGTCGCTGAAATCCCGCGAGCTCAACATGATTTCCGAGCGCGAACTGCGCAACACGCGGCGCCTCGCCACCATCATCTACCGCTAGGACAGGCGAAACCGCTTGATCCGCCGCGCAATTGGCGCGACACCCCGGCGCGTGACCACGCCCTCTGCACTCCCTCTGGCCCTGTCGATGGGCGACCCTGCCGGTTGCGGGCCGCAGATCACCATGGCTGCCTGGAACGCGCTGCACACCGATCCGGCCAGCGCCTTCTATGTCATCGGCTGGCCGGGTCTTTACCCCGGCGTGCCTGTGGAAATCATCGCCTCGCCCGCTGAGGCGGCCGCTGTCTTCCCGCGCGCCCTGCCGGTTCTGCCGCTGGAGAATACCCGCGCCGTCACCCCTGGAAAGCCTGATCCGGAAACCGCCGCCGGCATCATCGGCGCCATCAAGCTGGCCACCGGCCACGCCCTGCGCGGCCTTGCTGGCGCGGTGGTCACCAACCCGATCAACAAGGCGCTGCTCTACGGGCAGGGCTTCCGCTTTCCCGGCCATACCGAGTTCATCGCCGACCTCTGCGCGCCTGCGGGCCAGGCCGCGCCCGAGCCTGTGATGATGCTCACCGGCGGCGGCCTGCGCGTGGCGCTCGCCACCATCCATATGCCCTACACCGCCGTGCCCGGCGCGCTGGCCGATGGCCGCCTGCCGCGCATCGCGCGCATCACGCACGCCGCGCTCCGGCAGAATTTCGGCCTCCCCGCCCCCCGCCTCGCCTTCACCGGCCTCAACCCTCATGCGGGCGAAGACGGCACGATTGGCCGCGAGGAGATCGAGATCATCAACCCGGCTGCAGAAACCCTACGCACCGAAGGCATCGACATCACCAATGCCCGCCCCGGCGACACGGTGTTTGCCGAAGCGCTTGCAGGGCGGTTTGATGCCGTCATCGCCATGACCCATGACCAGGGCCTCATCCCGGTCAAGACGCTGGACATGTGGGGCGGCGTCAACACCACGCTCGGCCTGCCGGTCATCCGCACCAGCCCGGACCATGGCACCGCCTATGACGCGGCCGCCGCCGGAACGGTCAAACCAGACAGCCTGATCGCGGCCCTCCACGCCGCGCGGGAGCAGGCCGCCCACCGCGCAAGGAACGCTGCATGAGCAACGACATCGACAATTACGATGAGGAGAGCGGCGAAACGCCCGCCCTCACCGATGCCCCGGCGCGCAAGGCTCTGGGCCAGCACTTCCTGTTTGATCCCAGCATCCTGAAGCGCGCCGCCAATGCCGCTGGCTCTCCCAAAGGCCAAACGGTCATCGAGGTCGGCCCCGGCCCCGGCGGTCTCACCCGCGCCATCCTGAACGAGGCCCCTGCCCTGCTGATCGCCGTAGAAACCGATCCGCGTTTCTCCGAAGCGCTGCTTGGCTGGCCCGAAGCCAAATCCGGCAAGTTGCAGGTCATCGCGAAGGACGCCCGCAAGGTTCACTGGGAAAAGGTGCTGACCGAAGCTGGCGCCACCACGCCCGTGATGATCATCGCCAACCTTCCCTACAATGTCGGCACCCCGCTGCTGATCGACTGGCTGAAAGCCGGCGACTGGCGCGGGCGCATGGCGCTGATGTTCCAGAAGGAAGTGGCAGACCGTATCTGCGCCCGGCCTGATACCGACGCCTATGGCCGCCTCGCCGTCATCTCGCAGGCCGTCACCCGCCCGCGCATCGCCTTCACCCTGCCGCCGGGCGCCTTCCGCCCGCCGCCGAAGGTGGACAGCGCCGTGGTGGAGTTCGAGCCGCTGCCGCCGGGCGAGCGCTTCGAACATCTCGCCCTGCTGGAACAGATCGCCGGGGCCGCCTTCGGCCAGCGCCGCAAGATGCTGCGCGCTGCCCTCAAACCCTTCGCCAAGAAGCGCGGCATGAAGGCCGAGGCCTGGCTGGAAGACTGCGGCATAGACCCCACCGCCCGCGCCGAAACCCTCACTCAGCAGGAATTCCGGACGCTCGCTAGATCGCTCGTCCAAGACTAACAAGGCGATAGATTGGCTCCACCTGGAAGCGCGTTCAAAATGCCACTGGTGATGCGCGCCCTGTTCGCTGCGATATCAATCATAAGGACCGACAGCCCCAACAGGAGCAGGCTATAGCCCCACCCCCAATAGTCGCTGTAAATCACCGCCATCACCCAATCTTGGCCAAAGGCATACCAGGTTATCGCCAATATGGTGGTCAGCGTCAGTGTGATGGATATCGGCAAAAGGTGCTGGGCAGCAGGCCCTCTGAACACCGAAAGGAAAAGTGCCAAGGCGAACGCCGCCGCTGTGCTTCCGGAGAATATCTTCAGATCAGCGCGAAGTTCCGACATGATCTCCTGATATTCGCCGACCACAATGTCCTCGAGCCGGTCCAGCGCAAATCCGTACCGTTCGATGGAGGATTCATAGAAGCGCCTCACGGCCCTCCGCGCTTCATCGCGGCGCTCGCAATCAAGTTCGCACGCCGCTGCTAGAATATCAGCGATGAAGACGTCGATCCCTGCATCGAGACTTCCGCGCCAGCTGTCGATCTGATCCCGAAGCCGTTTGGAAAATTGTCCCGCCACGGCGCTGATATCTTCCGCCGTGTCCGATGACGCTACCGAAGAAAACCGGTCGTCCAGTTCAGCCTTGACCATTTCAACGGCAAAGTTGCGTGTGCGGCGGTCGAAATCTTTAGGTGCAAGCGTGACGTAAAGAAACAACCCCGCGAAAGTCATCATTCCGATCACTGAAAGGAATAGATTGGCTTTCCGGGCGAACTCCAAAGCTTCACCCTTCACCCAGCAACTTGCGGACATGGTCTTCCAGGTCCAGCTGGCGCAGGCGCTTCAAACGCTCCGTAAGCAGAATACGCTTCAGCCGCTGGTAAGCCACTTCCAGCTTGTCATTGACGATCACATAGTCATAGCGCCGCCAGTGCATGATCTCGCGCTTGGCGTCGTCCATTCGGCGGGCCACCATCTCCGGCGTTGAGCCTTCCCGGCCCATCAGCCGCGCCTGCAGCGCCTCGATGCTCGGCGGCAGGATGAACACTGACACCACATCATTCGGCATCTGGTCGTGCAGCGCGTCGGCGCCCTGCCAGTCCACATCGAACAGCACGTCCTCGCCCGCCTCAAGCCGGGCCACCGTATCCGCCTTCGGCGTGCCGTAATGCTTGTCGAACACCTGCGCCCATTCAAGGAACTCGCGCCCCTCGATCATCTTGTGAAACGCTTCGGGCGTCTTGAAGTAATAGTCCTTCCCGTCCACCTCGTTCGGCCGCGGCGGGCGCGTGGTGGCCGAAACCGACAGCTTCACATCGCTGAACTCCTCCAGCAGCATCTTCGACAGCGTGGTCTTGCCCGCGCCCGACGGGCTCGACAGCACCAGCATCAGCCCGCGCCGGTGGCCGCTGTCCTTGGGATGTCCGCTATTCGACATTGGCCGATTGCTCCTTGAACTGGTCAATCACCCCTTTGAGGCCAAGGCCCGCATTCGTCAAATCGAGGCTGAGGGATTTCGAGCAGAGCGTGTTGGCTTCCCGGTTCAGCTCCTGCGCCAGAAAGTCCAGCTTCCGTCCCGCCGGAGAGCCCGCCTTCAGCAGCTCCCGGCCCGTCCTGATATGCGCCGCCAGCCGGTCCAGCTCCTCGCGCACATCCGCCTTCGCTGCCGACAAAGCCACTTCCGCGGCATAGCGTTCAGCGTCCACCCGGCCTTCCCGGTCAAGGTCTTCCAGCTGCTTGGTCAGCTTCGCGCGGATCAGTTCCGGCTGCGTGCCCGCAAATGTCTCCGCCTCAGCTTTCAGGCGCTCCATCTGGCTTAGCAGGTCGCCCAGCAGCGCCTCCAGCAAGGCCCCTTCGGCCCGGCGCCCTTCGGCGAGGCCATCGAGCGCCTGCGCCGCGCCCGCCGTCAGCGCCGCCATCGTTGCCTCATCCATCACGTCCCGCGTGGAGGTCGCGCCCGCATCGACCACCCCTTTGACCGCCATCAGCGTTGCAATCGCTTCGGACGAAAGCTCGCGGCCCGAAACCTTGCGCGCCGCCTGCGCCAAATCGGCCAGCAGCGCCTCATTGATCACGGCAGATGCACCAGACGCCGCCAGTTCTATCCGCAGGCCCACCTGCAGCGAGCCGCGATTGAACCGCGCCGCCGCCATGGCCTTCACTTCCCGCTCCAGCGCTTCGGCGCCCGGCGGCAGGTTCACCCGCACATCCAGAGAGCGGCCATTGACGCTTTTCGCTTCCCAGGCCCATCCGCCCCAGGCCGCTTCGCCCGTCACGCGGGCAAACCCCGTCATCCCCGACAATGTGCCCATCAGTTAGACCGCTCCCGTTCGATTTCCTTGCGCTCATAGGCGCGGTACGCCGCGACATTGCGGTTATGCTCGGCCAGCGTTTTGGCAAAGAGATGCCCGCCTTTACCATCCGCCACAAAAAACAGATACTCCGTATCCGGAGGGTTCAGAACCGCCGCAATCGCCTCCCGCCCCGGATTGCAGATCGGCGTCTTCGGCAGGCCGTCGATCTGATAGGTGTTCCATTCGGTATGCCGGTCGATCTCTGAACGGAGCAATGTGCGGCGCTGCCCCTTGCTGTTGTAAAGTGGCTCGCCCTGCGAAATGCCATAGATGATCGTCGGGTCGCTCTGCAGGCGCATCCCCTTCTTCAGGCGCGTGGTGAAGAGGGCGGCAATCTCGTCCCGCTCCGCCGCAATGCCCGTTTCCTTCTCCACGATGGAAGCCAGGATCACCGCCTCATAAGGCGTCTCCAGCAACAGGCCCTCGGCGCGCTGCGGCCAGAGTTCTGCCAGCACATCGGCCTGCGCCTTCTGCACCTTGTCGATCAGCTGCTGGCGCGTCATGCCGCGGTGGAAAAGATAGGTATCCGGAAGAAGCATGCCTTCCTCCGGCAACACGTCGGGCATCTCGCCCACCAGCGTTTCATCCGCCTCGATGATGCGCAGAAGCTGCGCCGTGGTGCGCCCCTCCGGCAGCGTGATCCGGTGGAGAATGGAGCGGCCCTCGGTGAGCACCGCCAGAACGCCGGCCATGCTGATGCCGGGATCGAGGATATATTCGCCCGCCTTCACATGCGTGGCCGTGCCCTGCATTTCGTGGTCGATCCGGTTCTTGAGCAGAAGGACGCGGTCATCCTTGATAACCCCGTCTGCCTCCAGCCGCGCGGCCACCGCCGTCAGCGTGTCCCCCTCCGTCACCATGAAGACGATCTCGTCCTGCAAAGGCCCTGGCCGGGTCATTTCATTGTTGATCCACACCCAGCCGGCCACGAGGGCTGCCGCCGCAATAAATGCGAGCACAAACACCCAGGCAAAGAGCGTTCTAAGGAATCCCATGCAGGCCTCTTGTTCGCGTGTCCCAGCGCGGAGTTCTAACCCGGCCAGATGGCTGGCGAAAAGCATACTCCGCAGCCGGATCAGGCAATAACCGATATGTCATGAACCTTGCCATGAGTCGCCGCGCTGTCAGGGAAAATGAAAAAACCGCCGGCTTCACAGCCAGCGGTTCATTATAGAAGCGTCAGACACTCGCGAGGCGTCAGTCGATCTTGCGCAGCACCAGCGAGGCGTTCGTGCCGCCAAAACCGAAGCTGTTGGACATCGCGGCGCGCACCTGGCCCTTCTTGGCCTTGTGCGGGATGAGGTCGATCACCGTCTCGAAGCTCGGATTGTCGAGGTTCAGCGTCGGCGGCATCACCTGATCGCGAATCGCCAGCGCGCAGAACGCCGCCTCAATCGCCCCGGCCGCACCGAGCAGGTGGCCCACCGCCGATTTGGTCGATGACATGGACAGGTTCCTGGCATGATCGCCAAAAGCCCGCTCGACCGCACCCGCTTCGCCTTCATCGCCTTTCGGCGTGGAGGTGCCATGGGCGTTGACGTAATCGATCTCGGCCGGGTCGATCTTTGCGTTCTTTAGCGCCATCTTCATGGCGCGGTAGCCGCCCTCGGCGCCTTCGGCCGGGGCCGTGATGTGGTAGGCATCGCCCGTCAGGCCATAGCCGATCACTTCGGCATAGATCTTCGCGCCGCGTTTCTTGGCGTGCTCATACTCTTCGAGCACCAGAACGGCCGCGCCTTCGCCCATCACAAAGCCGTCGCGGTCCTTGTCATAGGGGCGCGAGGCCTTTTCGGGCGTGTCGTTGAAATTGGTGGACATCGCCTTGGCCGCGCAGAAGCCGGCAATGCCGATACGGCCGATCACGGCCTCGGCGCCCCCGGCCAGCATGACATCAGCATCGCCATACTGAATCAGGCGGGCAGAATCGCCGATGGCGTGGGCCCCGGTTGCGCAGGCCGTCACCACCGAATGGTTGGGGCCTTTCAGGCCGTGGCGGATGGACACCTGCCCGGAGGCCAGGTTGATCAGCGACGACGGAATGAAGAACGGGCTGACCTTGCGCGGGCCATGCTCGTGCAGCGTGATCGCCGTGTCGTAGATCGATTCCAGGCCACCGATGCCCGAGCCGATCATGACCCCGGAACGTTCCTTTTCCTCTTCGGTCTCCGGCTTCCAGCCGGAATCCTCAAGGGCCTCGTCCGCAGCGGCAATCCCGTACAGAATGAATTCGTCGATCCGGCGCTGCTCCTTGGCGGAGAGCACCTTGTCTGGATCAAAAGCGTGCGGATCGCCTGCCCCGCCGCCGCGGCCAGAGGCCCACGGAACCTGGAAGGCGATCTTGCACGGCATGTCGGACGCATCGAAGGCGTCAATCTTGCCTGCTCCGGATTTACCGGCAATCAGCCGCTCCCACGTGGCCTCACGGCCATTTGCCAGCGGTGAAACGATACCGATACCGGTAATGACGACTCGACGCTCCGACATACTTGGCCCCGCGTCTTAGACGTGAGCCTTGATGTGCGAGACGGCGTCACCGACCGAACGGATCGACTCTTGCACGTCATCAGGGATCTCGATGTTGAACTCTTCTTCGAAAGCCATCACGAGTTCGACGAGGTCCAGCGAGTCCGCCCCCAGGTCATCGATGAAGCTTGCGCTTTCCACGACCTTGTCAGCATCCACGTCGAGGTTCTCGACTACGATTTTCTTCACACGTTCAAAAACGTCAGACATGAATACCTCTCTCGATATGTCTGATGACTGGTCCTCATGCGAACCATTGGTGTTGCGCCTAGCACACACTACGGATGAGCGCCAAGCCCTAGTCTGATGCCCTACTGCTGGGCTTAAATCATTGCCATGCCGCCATTTACGTGCAGCGTCTGGCCGGTGACATAAGCCGCTTCATTCGAAGCAAGATACACTGCTGCTGCAGCAATGTCGCCGCCTGCCCCGAGCCTTCCGGCCGGAATTTGCCCCAAAAGTGCCGTTTTCTGGGCTTCCGGCAGCACATCCGTCATGGGCGATTCGATGAATCCGGGGGCAATCGTGTTCGCCGTAATGCCGCGCGAGGCGACCTCCTGGGCGATCGATTTGGTAAAGCCGATCATGCCGGCCTTGGAGGCACAATAATTTGTCTGTCCGGGATTCCCCGTAACCCCGACAACCGAGGTGATTCCGATGATGCGGCCATGGCGGCGCTTCATCATTCCCCTCACAGCTGATTTGGTCAGCCGGAAATAGCTTCCCAGGTTAACATTGATCACGTCGCTCCAGTCCTCATCCTTCATCTGGATGAGCAGCTTGTCGCGGGTGATGCCAGCGTTCGCCACCAGAATGTCCAGCGGGCCAATAGCGGCCTCTGCCTGGCCCACCAGCGCATCCACAGCGGCAGGATCAGACAGGTTGCAGGGCACAATGGCCGTCTCGCCCTTCAGGGTCGCGGCCACGTCCTGCAGCACCGCCTCGCGCGTGCCGGAAAGGGCCACCTTGGCCCCTGCCTCGGACAGGGCCTGCGCAATCGCCCGGCCAATGCCGCCCGAAGCGCCGGTAACAAGGGCCGTGCGGCCGGTCAGGTCAAACATGGGTCTTATCCTTTGATCGCTTTGGCGAAGGCTTCCAGATCCTCAGGCGTACCGAGGGTGAGGCCGTTCAGTGACTTCTCGATCCGGCGCTGCATCACGGTCAGCACCTTGCCGGCCCCGGCTTCCCCTGTCGTGGTGACGCCCTGGCTGACCATATACTGCACGCTCTCGGTCCAGCGAACCCGGCCTGTCACCTGTTTTACGAGATTCTGGCGGATCGTCTCGGGGTCTGTGACAGCGCTCGCCATGACGTTTGCCACCAGTGGCACCACCGGCGCCTTGATCTCGGCGTCCGCCAGCGCCGCCGCCATGGCGTCCGCCGCCGGCTGCATCAGCCCGCAATGGAAGGGGGCAGACACGTTCAGCGCCATCGCCTTCTTCACGCCATTGCCCTGCGCCCAGGCCACGGCCGCATCAATCGCCGCCTTGCTGCCGGAAATCACCAGCTGGCCGGGGGCGTTGTCATTGGCAATGTCGCACACCCCGCCCGTCTCGCGGCCCGCCTTGCAGGCGGCTTCCGCCTGGTCGTAGTCGGCCCCCAGCAGCGCCGCCATGGCGCCCTGCCCCGGCTGCACGGCCGATTGCATGGCATTGCCACGAATGCGCAGAAGGCGGGCAGTATCTGCCACGCTGATCGACCCTGCCGATGCCAGCGCCGAATATTCGCCCAGCGAATGCCCGGCCACAAAGGCGGCATCCTTCGCCGAAATGCCGAATCCAGCCTCCAGCGCCCGCATCGCGGCCACCGAATGGGCCATCAGGGCCGGCTGAGTGTTGGCCGTCAGCGTCAGCTCGGCAATGTCGCCTTCCCACATCAGGGTGGACAGCTTCTGGCCGAGCGCCTCGTCCACTTCGTCAAACACCGCTTTTGCCGCCGGAAAGGCCTCGGCCAGCGCCTTGCCCATGCCGATTTCCTGGCTGCCCTGCCCGGGAAAAATGAATGCGAGGGTCATGTTACCCCTGTCTCCCTAGTTTTCCGGCGTGCCTAAAGCGCGTCCCCGGCGCATGCAAGCGCTTGAATTTTCCACAAGGATAGGCTTAAGAGCGCCTCTTCACAGCAAGGTGCGGTCCTCAAGTCACCGGAATGAGCCGGTAAAAGAGGGGCCATCATCAGGCGAGTTTCCCGCTCCCCGGTGCCGCATCTTCATAATTTTGGGAATGAAAACATGGCACTGTACGAGCATGTCGTGATCACACGGCCTGATATCTCGCCCGCCCAGGTTGAATCCTTCATCGAAGAGATTTCCACCTTCCTCAAGGAAAAAGGCGCAACCGTCGGCAAGACGGAATACTGGGGCCTCCGCAGCCTCGCCTACCCGATCAAGAAACAGCGCAAGGGCCACTACTCGCTGATCAACATCGACGGCCCCGCTGATGCGATCCACGAACTGGAACGCCGCCAGCGCATCTCCGAAGACGTGATGCGCTACATGACCGTCCGCGTTGAAACGCTGAGTGACGAGCCTTCGCCGGTTCTCTCTCGCAAAGAACGCCGCCGCGACTAACCCGGCAGGAGGACAGATCACATGGCACAGAAAATCAACATCACGAACATTCCTGCCCGCCGCCCGTTCGGTCGCCGCCGCAAGGTGGACCCGTTCACAGGCCAGAACGCTCAGGAAATCGACTACAAAGACGTGAAACTGCTTCAGCGCTACATCTCTGAAAAAGGGAAAATCGTGCCGAGCCGCATCACGGCTGTAAACCTGAAGAACCAGCGCAAGCTTGCCCAGGCGATCAAACGCGCCCGCATGCTGGCCCTGATTCCGTTTGAAGTGAAGTAAGGAGAGACCCCCATGCAAGTCATTCTCCTTGAGCGCATCGACCGCCTCGGCAAAATCGGTGACGAAGTCCGCGTCAAGAACGGCTTCGCGCGCAACTTCCTCATCCCGCAAGGCAAGGCCCTCATCGCCAACGACAAGAACCGCAAGCGGTTCGAAGCCGAGCGTGAAGCGATCGAAGCCCGCAACGCCGCTGCCCGCGACGCCGCAAAAACCGAAGCGGAAAAACTCGAAGGCGCAACCTTCGTGCTGATCCGTCAGGCTGGCGAAACCGGCCAGCTCTACGGGTCTGTTTCGGCCCGCGACGTGGCAGAAGCTGCTGAAGCTGCCGGCTACAAGGTCGACCGCGCTGCGGTCCGCCTCGACAAGCCGATCAAGGCCATCGGCATCTCCGAAGTGTCCGTCCGCCTGCACGCTGAAGTCAGCGTGAAAGTCCAGGTGAACGTGGCCCGTTCGACCGAAGAGGCCGAGCGTCAGGAAAAAGGCGAGGACATCGTCGCTGCCCTGGCCGCTGCCAACCAGGCTCAGGCCGACGAGCAGGCCGGCGAACTCGCCGCGGCCGCTGCCGAACGCGCAGAACTGGGCGGCGACGAAGAGTAATCTTCGCCAGCCTTCCGGCACCCCATCCGAAACGGCGGCTCCCTCGGGGCCGCCGTTTTTGATTCTGCCTGTGGGAATCGCCGGGCACTGAAATATGCGTCGTGCGCATATTCTGAAGTTCGCTATAGTAAACGTTTGCGCCATGGGGGTGCCAGTGTCTGAGCAAAAGCCGGGAAGCGGCGCGATCACACCGCCGAACAACCTTGCCGCCGAAGCCGCCGTGCTCGGCGCGATCCTGTTCGACAATAACGTCTACCAGTTCATTGCCGACATCCTCACCCCGCCAGACTTCTACGCCCCCGCCCACCGCGAGGTGTATGCGGTGGCCGCCAACATGATCCAGACCGGCCGCGTAGCCGATGGCGTCACCCTGCGCGAATATTTCGAGCACCGGGAAAAGCTCGCCGAAATCGGCGGCGCGAAATACCTGGTCGACCTGCTCGACGCCGCCGCCTTCGGGCCGGAGGTGAAGGATTACGCCCGCATCATCCGCGACCTCGCCATCCGGCGCGAGCTGATCAATGTCGGCGGCACGATCCAGTCCCAGGCCATCACGCCAGAGCCTGACGACACAGGTTCAGTCCTCATCAACAAGGCCGAACGGGCCCTCTTCGATCTCGCCGAACGCGGCAGCGCCGAGCGCGGCTTCTCCAGCTTCGCCGAAGCCCTCGCCGAATCGCTGATCACCGCCGAAGCCGCCTTCAAGCGCGGCGGCAAGATCGCCGGCATCCCCACCGGCCTGCGCGATCTCGACAGCCAGCTTGGCGGCTTCCACCGGTCTGACCTGCTGATCCTCGCCGGCCGCCCCTCGATGGGCAAAACTTCGCTCGCCACCAACATCGCCTATAACGCGGCGGCGGCCTACAAATATGAAACCCAGGAAGACGGCTCGAAGAAAACCATCGATGGCGCAGTCGTGGCCTTCTTCTCGCTCGAGATGTCGAACGAACAGCTCGCCACCCGTATCCTCGCCGAGCGCACCGGCATCAACGCCCACCGCATCCGCCAGGGCGACCTCACCAAGGCAGACTTCGAACAGCTCGTCGAGGCCACCGCCGAGTTGCAGAACCTGCCCCTCTATATTGACGACACCGGCGGCATTTCCATCAGTGAGCTGACGGCCCGCGCCCGCCGCCTGCAGCGCTCCGTCGGCCTCGACATGATCGTGATCGACTATCTGCAGCTGATCACCGTGTCCAATTCCGGCGGCCAGGCCAACCGCGTGCAGGAAGTCACTCAGATCACCACGGCGCTGAAAGCCCTCGCCAAGGATCTCAACGTCCCCATCGTGGCCCTGTCCCAGCTTTCCCGCGCGGTGGAGCAGCGCGACGACAAGCGCCCGCAACTGTCAGACCTGCGCGAATCCGGCTCGATCGAGCAGGACGCCGATATCGTGATGTTCGTGTTCCGGGAGGAATATTACCTCGCGCGGACTGAGCCGCCCGCCGATCCGAACGATCCGACCTCGAATGAAAAATGGAACGCCTGGCGCTCGCGGATGGATCAGGTCTACGGCACCGCCGAAGTCATCGTCTCCAAACAGCGCCACGGCCCCATCGGCACAGTCAAGCTCGCCTTCGACGCCAACGTCACCCGCTTCGGAGACCTCGACAAATCCCGCATGGGCGAAGACGTCTACGAATAACGGCAAGGCCGCGCAAAGCTCATTCTGAGCGAAGTCGAAGGATGAGCGAAGCCGAAGGATGAGCGAAGCCGAAGGATGAGCAGGCGCGCACCCTTATCCCCCAAAATCCAGACAAAAACCCTCAACTTTTCAACTACTTGAAAGAAATTCTAGCAAACTTGTCCACCCCCTCTGCGCCCATGCTAATCTTCCCGGCATGGAAGACACGCCCCTTCAGCCCCCGGATGATCTTGACATCCTGAACGGCCTCCTCGGAAGGGCGCGGTATTTCATCCTTGATCTGATCGGCTTTCTTGACACTGCGCTGGAGCGGCTGGGAAACACCCCGCTCAGCGCGCGGGTTGTCCGCTATCTCACGCGCCGCGCGCTGCTGCCTGCGGAGGCGGCCCTGCGCCGCGCCATCATCCTCATGGTCCTCCAGCTGGAACCGGCGCCCGCTGCCCCCGCCCGCGCGCCTGCCAAAGCCAGCGCCCGCCAGCCAGCGCCCCGCCCTCAAGCATCTGCCTCTCCCCGTGCGCCCCTTTTCCGCATGAGCGAGCCTCAGCCGCGCCCGGCAAAATATCCGGGGGCAAACTATCTTCCCGAAGAACTCATGCCCCGCATCACGCTGCTCACCGAGGCTGCCCTTGAGGCCCGCCCGGCTGCGGCCCCGACGCCCGCGCCCCGCGATCCTGCCGCTGCCTTCCGCCGCCGCTTCGAAGCGCTGCGCGCCGCTTATGAGGACCCCGCCTCCGCCGCCCGCCGCTGGCGCCGCCGGTGCGCCGCCTCAGCCGCCACCGCCGCCAGAACCCTGTCGTCCGGCAAGATCCCCGGCGCTTCCAAACCCCTCGGCCAGAATGCCCTCAGCCTGCTGCAGGAACTCACCCAGGCCGCCCGCAGCACGCCCCTCCTCAACACATCCTGAAATCCCCGCCCAATCAGCCGCCCGCCTCCCCCGCCCAGCGAGGGAGGCCAAAGGTGCTGGCGCAAAGGCGAAACGCAACGCCCTCCTCCCCCGCGTGCGGGGGAGGTGCCCCGAAGGGGCGGAGGGGGGATTTGAGCAGCACACTCTATCCCCCCATCGCCCCCCTCAATGGCCGCAGGCCATCAGAAGGCCCACCTCCTGAACGCTCCGCAGTCGCACATCTCATTGGATGTGTATCCCGGGCATTTGCTTTGGCAAATCCCGGGAAGACGAAAGCGAAAGAGGATTGTGTGTGACTGAATAGCAGCGCGCCGCCACCCGCCTCAGCCCAGCCCGCCCCGCAACAGGTCCAGCGCCTCGGCCGCAAACAGGCGCATGTTCGCCTCGCGGTCTGAAAGCCCCGTCTCCAGCGTGCGCGAAACCAGCACGCCCCCCGGCCCCGCCAGCGCCACGCAGGTATGCCCCGCCGCGTCACCATACATGTTGCCCGTCGGCCCGGAGGCGCCCGTCTCGCAAAGCCCCCAATCGGCCTCCAGCAGCTCGCGGATGCGCCCGGCCAGCATCCTGGCATAGGGCTCGGTGGAGGAACGCTTGTCGCCCAGGTCTTCCCGCGTCAGGCCCAGAAGGCCGCGGAACGCCTGCGGGGTATAGATCACGCCGCCGCCCCGGTAATAGCGCGAGGCGCCCGGCGCGGCCAGCAGCGCGGCAGAAATCAATCCGCCAGCGGAGGATTCCGAAATCGCGACGGTCTCCCGCCGCGCTTTCAGGATGCCGCCAATCCCGGCGGCAAGGGGCAACAATGTCTGCATGGCCTTATCGCCCCTCGCCGTCCGGGTTTACTTGTTGCCGATCCACTCGAACTCCGGCTCATCCCACCAGGGGAAGAAGCCCGGCATCCCGTCGGAAACCTTCACCGGATAGGTCGGCGTGCGCTTCTCCAGGAAGCTCATCACGCCCTCTTTCGCGTCCGGCGTCTTGCCGCGCGTATAGATGGCGGCGGAGTCCACGATATGCGCCTCCATCGGATGGCTCGCGCCCAGCATCCGCCACATCATCTGCCGCGTCAGGGCGTTGGAAACCGGGGCGGTGTTGTCGGCAATTTCCTTGGCCAGTTCCCGCGCCACGGTCATCAGGTCCGCATGCGGAACAACGCGGGAAACCAGCCCGCCTTTCAGCGCCTCATCGGCCGGAAACACGCGGCCGGTATAGCACCATTCCAGCGCCTGCTGGATGCCCACAAGGCGCGGCAGGAACCAGCTCGACGCCGCCTCCGGGTTGATGCCCCGGCGGTTGAACACAAAACCAAAGCGCGCCTTGTCAGACGCAATGCGGATATCCATGGGCAGCTGCATCGTCACGCCAATGCCCACAGCCGCGCCATTGATCGCGCCGATCACCGGCTTCAGGCTCTCGAAAATGCGCAGGGTCACGCGGCCGCCGCCATCGCGCTGAATGTCCACCGATTCGGTGCGCCCCTTCTCGCCGTCGCCCGCGCGGGCGTCATAATCGAACGTCTTGGCGCCCGCCGAAAGGTCGGCCCCGGCGCAGAAGGCCCGGTCGCCATGCCCGGTCACGATCACCACCTTCACGTCATCATTGGCATCGGTGATGTCGAAGGCCTCGATCATCTCGTACATCATGGTGCCGGTAAAGGCGTTCATATTGTCCGGCCGGTGCAGCGTCAGGGTGGCGATGCCGTCCTCGATGTCGAGAATGATTTCCTTGAATTCCTTAGGCCTGGCCATCGTCGGTCTCCTTCAGTGATGTGTTTCCCGCCCGAGAAGGCCCGCCTTCCCTAACGTCCGTCAAGCGTGCCGGGGCGCTTGACGCCAGCGCCCCCGGCGCCGCACAACAGACACAAAGCATGACGAAATTTACAGGAACCAACCGGCCATGATCCTTCGCGCCCTCGCTGCCGCCGCTGCAGCGCTCACGCTCGCCGCCAACTCGGCCGCCGCCGAAACGGTCTACCTCACGGCCGGTCATTTCATTGACCCCGTTTCCGGGCAAACCGTGCGCGATGCGGCTTTCGTGATCGAGGAGGGCGTGGTGGCCCAGCGCGGCACCAAGGCCAGCCTCAAGGCCCCGCGCGGCGCCAGAACGGTGGATCTTGGCCAGGCGTACCTGATGCCCGGCTTCATCGATATGCACGTCCACCTCACGGGCGACGCGGAAGACGGCCCCTATTACTCCTTGAGCCTCTCGGACGAGCGGATGGCCATCAAGGGCGTCAAGAATGCCCGCAAGACCCTGCTGGCCGGCTTCACCACCGCGCGCAATCTCGGCGCCAAAAGCTATGGCGATGTTGCCCTGCGCGATGCCATTGAGGCCGGCGAAGTGCCCGGCCCCCGCCTGATCGTCTCCGGCCCGCCGGTCGGCATCACGGGTGGCCACTGCTCGGACATGAACCTTCTGCCCTCCGAATATGGCCTGAAAGGCGCCGGCGTTGCCAACGGCCCCTGGGAAATGCGCGCCAAGGTTCGGGAGAACATCAAATACGGTGTTGACCTGATCAAGACCTGCTCCACCGGCGGCGTCCTCTCCAAAGGCACCGCCCTCGGCGCAGCGCAAGGCACGATCGAAGAGATTGAGGCCATCGTCGAAGAGGCCCATGCCCGCGGGCTGAAAGTGGCCAGCCACGCCCATGGCACCATCGGCATCCGCAACGCCATCCTCGCCGGTGTCGATACGGTCGAGCATGGCTCCATCATGGACGAGGCTACCATCCAGCTTGCTGTCGAGCATGGCACCTACCTCTCGATGGACATCTACAACACCGAATACATCCTCTCCGAAGGCGCAAAGAACGGCCTCCTGGAAGAATCCCTCGCCAAGGAACGCTCCATCTCCGCCCGCCAGCGCGCCAGCTTCAGCGCCGCCGTCAAGGCCGGCGCCAAGGTCGTCTTCGGCTCCGATGCCGGGGTCTATCCCCACGGCCTCAATGGCAACCAGTTCTCCCGCATGGTCACCTTCGGCATGACGCCGATGCAGGCCCTGCGCGCGGGCACCTCCTTCGCCGCCGAAGCCCTGGGCAAATCCGGCGAGGTCGGCTGCGGAGACGTGGGCTGCAAGGCAGATTTCGTCGCCGTCACCGCCGATCCGCTGGCAGACATGCAGCGCCTGGCGGATGTGGACTTCGTGATGAAAGGCGGCGTCGTCTACAAGCAGGGCGGCGTCCCGCAGGCTTCGTCCTTCTAAGGATCATCGCCAATGGACTTCACGCCATTCCCGGATGTGACCGCCCTGGCCGCCCCGGTCTTCGTGGCCTCGGTGGCATGGGAATGGTGGGCGGTGAAAACCGGCCGCGCCAGGGGCCGCTACGAAACGAAAGACGCCCTCGCCTCCATGGCCATGGGGCTCGGCAATGTCGTGGTCAACACGGCGACAGCCACCATCGCCCTCTGGATGATGATGCTGGCCTGGCCCTTCCGTATAATGACCATCCCAATGACCTGGTGGAGCTTTGCCCTCTGCTTCGTGGCGTATGATTTCATCTATTACTGGAAACACCGCTTCGCCCACCGGATGCGCTGGTTCTGGATGGAGCATGTCACCCACCATTCTTCGCAGCACTACAACCTCACCACCGCCCTGCGCCAGCCCTGGTTCGGCCCGTTCACCGGGCTCATCCTCGTCGGCCTGCCGCTGGTCTGGCTGGGCTTCCACCCCTACGTCCTCGCCCTCGCAGGCGGCCTCAACCTGATCTACCAGTTCTGGATTCACACCGAAGCGGTAGACAAGATGCCCCGCTGGTTCGAGGCGGTGATGAACACCCCCTCCCACCACCGTGTCCACCACGCCACCAATCCGCGGTATCTGGATACGAACTATGCCGGCGTCTTCATCATCTGGGACAAGATGTTTGGCACCTTCGTGCCCGAACTGGAGGCGGACAAGCCGAGCTATGGCATCGTCAAACAGCTCACCACGCACAATCCGGTCATCATCGCCTTCCACGAACTCGGCGGCTTCCTGACCGATTGCGCCCGCGATGGCCTGCACCCCTGGCGCTGGCTGGGCCGGGCCATCAATGCGCCGGGTTGGAGCCCGGATGGCCACCATAATCGCTCCGCCGAACTCAAACAGGCCTATGTCGCCGCCCATCCAGACCAGGCTGGCCAGCCCGGCTTGCCCACCGCGCGGGACTAACCCCGCCAGCCCGGCGGCTCGGCCAGCGCCAGGAAACGCGCCACATCCATATGCGCCTCCAGCCCATCGGCCAGCGCGTCCAGCGCCGCCTCCACCGATGCCCCATAGGCCGCCTCGGATGACGCCCCCGCCCGCACCCCTTCCAGCCAGGCCGACCGGAAGCGATCCTCCGCAAACAGGCCATGAACATAGGTGCCCTCGATGCGCCCGTCCGGGCTCACCGCGCCTTCGGGACCATCCGGCAACTGAAGGAAAGGCCGCGCCGCATCCGGCCCGCGCGTCAGCCCCGCATGGATCTCATAGCCGCTGACGGCAAGCCCCGTGCGCGCGCAACAGCCCGTCACGGGGCGGACGGTCTTTGCCCCCTGCATGGTCGTGTCGGTCTGCAGCAAGCCCAGCCCCGGCATCTCTCCGGCCGGGCCATCAGCGCCTTCCGGATCGCACAGCCACTGGCCCAGCATCTGATATCCCCCGCAAATACCCAGCACCCGCCCGCCCGTGCGCGCATGAGCCAGGATGTCATGATCCCATCCCTGCGCCCGCAGGAAAGCCATGTCCGCCAATGTGGATTTGGTGCCGAAGAGGATGATCACATCCGCGTCGCGCGGGATCGCCTGCCCCGGCGGCACAAACAGGAAGTCCACATTCGGCTCATTCCGCAGCGGGTCGGCATCATCAAAGTTTGCAATCCGCGACAGCATCGGCGCCGCAATGCGGATCTTGCCGCCCCCGCTTGATTTCATCTGTCCCAGGACGACTGCGTCCTCCGCCGGCAGGCGCGCCGCCGCGCTCAGCCAGGGCACAATGCCAAGGCCCGTCCATCCGGTCATGCGCTCGATATCCGCCATGGCCGGCGTGAACAGGGAAGGATCGCCGCGAAACTTGTTGATGAGGAACGCCCGGATCATGGCCGCGTCCTCTGCCTCGATCACCGTCTTCGTTCCCACAATCGCCGCGATCACCCCGCCCCGGTCAATGTCGCCGGCCAGCACCACGGGTACCCCCGCCGCGCGGGCAAAGCCCATATTGGCAATGTCGCCGCCGCGCAGATTGATCTCCGCCGGGCTGCCCGCCCCCTCCACGATCACAAGATCAAAGCGCGACATCAGCCGCCCGAAACTCTCCAGCACCGCGCTGCGCAGGCCCTCGCGCCGGGCCATATAGTCGGCCGCCGCCAGCGTGGCCGAAGGGCGCCCATGCACGATCACCTGCGATGTGCGGTCAGACTGGGGCTTGAGCAGAACAGGGTTAAAGTCCGTCTCCGCATCAAGTCCGCAGGCCCGCGCCTGCAGCGCCTGCGCGCGGCCAATCTCCCCGCCATCGGCGGTTGCGGCCGCATTATTGGACATGTTCTGCGGCTTGAACGGCGCCACGGCCAGGCCCCGGCGCCGCGCAATGCGGCACAGCCCGGCCACCAGCAGCGACTTGCCAACATCAGAGCCGGTGCCCTGGATCATGATTGCGCGCGGGCCCAACACTCCCTGCCTCCAGGCTGACGCCCACAGGGGCACCCTCTCCGCGACGTGTAGGAACGCGCAGGCCACCTGTCCAGAAATTTCCCGGCTGGCCCCCGGGCCTCTGCCTCAGGCGTCCAGCGCCGCCAGTTCCTCGGGCGTGAAAACGCGCGAGCGAGTCAAAAACCGGCGCTCGCGGCCATTATCCAGCGAGAACATCCCGCCCCGGCCCGGCACGGCGTCAATGATCAGCTGGGTATGCTTCCACAGCTCGAACTGGCTGCCGGAAATATACACCGGCATATCCCCGATCTCGCCCAGCTTCACATCATTCTCGCCCAGTTTGAAGTCGTCCTGCGGATAACACATCGGCGAAGACCCATCACAGCACCCGCCGGACTGGTGGAACAGCACAGGCCCATGATCGGCCACGATCCCCGCCAGCAGATCCAGCGCTGCGGAGGTGGCGGTGACGCGGGGAATGTCGATGGGCATGAGGCCGTCTCCTGCTGGCCGGCGGGAAGGCAGATTGCCTCAATCGACAGACATGACGATCCGGCCTTCGATCTGTCCCTTGTGCATCCGCTGGAAAATGTCGTTGATGTTTTCCATGGGCTCCACGGCCACCGTCGCCTTCACCTTGCCCTCTGCGGCAAAGTCGATCGCCTCCTGCAGGTCCAGCCGTGTCCCCACAATCGAGCCGCGCACGGTGGTGCCGTTCAGCACCATGTCGAAAATCGGCAGCGGGAAATCGCCGGGCGGAAGACCGTTGAGCGCAACTGTTCCCCCGCGCGCCGTCATGCCGAGGGCCTGCTCAAAAGCCTTGGGCGAAACCGCCGTGACCAGAACGCCCTGCGCGCCGCCATCGGTGCCCTTCTTTATCTCCGCAGCCGGATCGTGGGAGGTTTTCGCATTGACGGTCAGGCTCGCGCCCAGGCGGCGCGCCAGCGCCAGCTTGGCCTCGTCCACATCGACGGCGGCAACATTCAGCCCCATCGCCCTGGCATATTGAACCGCCAGATGGCCAAGGCCGCCAATGCCCGAAATCACAACCCAGTCGCCAGGCCGCGTGTCGGTCATCTTCAGGCCCTTATACACGGTCACGCCCGCGCAGAGGATCGGGGCCATCTCGTCAAAGGCAATATTGCCCGGCAGATGGCCCACATAATTGGGGTCTGCCACCACATATTGCGCAAATCCGCCGTTTACGGAGTAGCCTGTGTTCTGCTGATCATGGCAGAGTGTTTCCCACCCGCCGAGGCAGTGCCGGCAATGGCCGCAGGCCGTGTAGAGCCACGGCACGCCCACGCGGTCGCCCTCCTTCACATGCTTGACGCCTGCGCCCACGGCTGAGACGAAGCCAACGCCCTCATGCCCCGGAATGAAGGGCGGATTGGGCTTTACCGGCCAGTCCCCCTCGGCGGCGTGCAGGTCTGTATGGCAAACGCCGGAGGCGGCAATCTTCACCTGGATCATGCCGGGGCCGGGCTCGGGAACGGGCACCTCTTCAATAACCAGCGGCTTGCCAAACTCGCGGACAACCGCAGCTTTCATTGTCTTGGCCATTGGGTATTCCTTTCACGGATATTACGGCGGGGATGGAAAGGCCCGATCATCCGGGCCTTCCCATATGCCTTCAATACGCAGTTCTACGAGGCTCAGAAGAAGCCGAGCTTTTTCGGTGAATAGCTGACCAGCATGTTCTTGGTCTGCTGATAGTGGTCGAGCATCTTGGAATGGTTTTCCCGCCCGATGCCAGACTGTTTGTATCCGCCAAAGGCCGCATGCGCCGGATAGGCATGATAGCAATTGGTCCAGACGCGGCCCGCCTGAATGCCCCGCCCGAAACGGTAGCAGGTGTTGGCCTCCCGGCTCCACACCCCCGCGCCCAGGCCATAGAGCGTATCATTGGCGATCGCGAGGGCCTCTTCATCGGTCTTGAAGGTGGTCACCGAAACCACAGGCCCGAAGATTTCCTCCTGGAACACCCGCATCCGGTTATGGCCCTTCAGAACCGTGGGCTGAATATAATGCCCGCCGGTCAGATCGCCGCCCAGATCGGCGGCCTGGCCACCGATCAGCACTTCGGCGCCTTCCTGCCGGCCGATATCGAAATAGGAGAGGATTTTCTCCTTCTGCTCGGAACTGGCCTGCGCGCCGATCATCGTTTCGGGGTTGCGCGGGTCTCCCTGCCTGATGGCGGCCACGCGCTTCAGGGCGCGCTCCATGAAACGGTCATAGATCGACTCATGGATCAGCGCGCGCGACGGGCAGGTGCACACTTCGCCCTGGTTCAGGGCGAACATGGTGAAGCCTTCCAGCGCCTTGTCGAGATAATCGTCATCCTCCCGCATCACATCCGCGAAGAAGATGTTGGGAGACTTTCCGCCCAGCTCCAGCGTTACCGGGATCAGGTTTTCGGACGCATACTGCATGATGAGGCGGCCCGTCGTCGTCTCGCCGGTGAAGGCGATCTTGGCGATGCGGTTGCTGGAGGCGAGGGGTTTCCCCGCCTCCAGGCCAAAGCCGTTCACGATGTTGAGCACACCGGGTGGGAGGAGATCCGCGATGAGTTCGGCAAACACCATGATCGAGGCCGGCGTCTGCTCGGCCGGCTTCAGCACGACACAGTTGCCCGCCGCCAGTGCCGGCGCGAGCTTCCATACCGCCATGAGCAGGGGGAAGTTCCAGGGAATGATCTGGCCGACAACACCCAGCGGCTCGTGGAAATGGTAGGCCACCGTGTCATGGTCGATTTCCGAAATCCCGCCTTCCTGGGCGCGGATACACCCGGCGAAATAGCGGAAGTGATCGACCGCCAACGGAAGGTCTGCCGCCATCGTTTCGCGGATGGGCTTGCCATTGTCCCATGTCTCGCACAGGGCCAGAAGTTCCAGATGGGATTCCATCTTGTCAGCGATCCGGTTGAGGATCAGCGCGCGCTCGGTAGTCGAGGTCTGCCCCCAGCGCTGCTTGGCATCATGCGCGGCATCCAGCGCCAGATTGATGTCGTCGGCTGTGGAGCGGGCAATCTCGCAGATGACCTGCCCGGTGACCGGTGAGGTGTTCTGAAAATACCTGCCTCCCACCGGCGGCACGAAGCGGCCATTGATGAAATTGTCGTAACGGGCCTTGAAGGGAGAGACGGTGAATTGAGCGGGCGCGTGAGCAGTGTCAGCCATGGGTTCCTCCGTGAGCTTGTGACATGTCAACTGGTGACTGGCCCTCGTCGCTGGGTGCGAGAGCATGGAGGCAGGATCAGGCCGCAGCCTGTCTGTGTCATGCCCCGCTTTGTCCGGAAATGTCCGCAATTGTCTCGAAACTGAGACAGTCTGACCGTGAAAAGTGCGGAAAAATACCCCGGAAGGCTCAGCTTTCCGGCAGGAGGCCCAGCTTTTCCATCCGCCGGTAAAGCGTCGCCCGGCTGATGCCGAGCAGGCGCGCAGCGGCGCTGACATTGCCATTTGCCCGCGCCAGAGCCCGGCGCAATTCCCGCCGCTCGGCGCTTTCCAGCCCCATGCCCCGCCGCTCCTGGTCGCCCAGAATATCCATCGCCGGACGGGGAGAGATCAGCGCCGCATCGTCCAGCCCATAATGCAGCCGGGCGCTCCGGGTTGCGCCGATGACCAGATCATCGCCATTAACCGCAAGCAATACAGGGCCCTGCTGGCCTTCTGCCGTGCCCTGAACAATCCGGGCCTGGCTGAAGGAGCGGCAGAAATTCTCCGCCTCGATCCGCATGGCCGCCTGCTCCACAGTCTGGGCAATCAGCGCCACAAAGGCCGCATCGAGATCCCCCCGGCAGGAGGAGACATCCAGCACCGCCGCCAGCTTGCCCGTCTCCCCAAAGACCGGCGCGCCCAGACAGATCATCGAGGTATTGCGGGTATGGTAGTGCTGATCCCGCAGCACATGCACTGGCCGGCCTTCGGCAATGGCCGTGCCGATTCCGTTGGTGCCCTGACGCTTCTCCGACCAGTCCGCCCCCCTTGCCAGGCCGGCCGTCTCGAAATCCTGCTGGTCTCCCGCGCGCAGCCGCTGATCCAGCACGATGCCATCGGCGTCACACAGGATCACACTGCACCCGGCCAGCCCCAGGCTGGCATGCAGCTGATCCATCACAGCCTGAGACACATGAAACAGCCGGCCAATTGCCTCGCGATGAAGGCCGACCTCCGACTGGCTGAGACGGCCCGTCCGGCTGGGCGCATCCGGCTCCAGCCCATATTTGTGAAAGGAGCGGACCCAGGACGCCGCCACCGGCGAGCGCGCAGCAGCGGAGCGTGAGGCTACGATCTCTGCAACCTTCTCCGCATGATTGGCCGAATGCGATGAACGACGGTCATCCATGCTGGCAATAGATACACCGGAAATGCCGGTCAGGGCTATCGGAATATCAGGCGATGAAGCCGGCTTCCCATTTGCAGATTTTATGGCATTTAGTGTGCCAAAATATTTGAGCGATGATATTTCAGAGAAAATCGGGACGAGGACCAGATGAGCACCCAAGCATATAGCCTCCACGGCCTGAAGCTCTCCTACTTCACGGGAAAGCTGGAAACCTATCTGCGGGCCAAAGGCATTGCGTTCGAATATGTGGAAATGGACAGCGCGGATTTTCGTGCCTGCGCAGCCCGGACCGGCGTTGCCCAGATGCCCCAGCTTGGCTGCCCGGATGGAGCCTGGCTGACGGATACAACCCCGATTATCGCCCATTTTGAAGCAGGCACCGCCGGGCCATCCTTCCGTCCACGGACACCGCTGGCGCGCTTTGCCAGCCTGCTTCTGGAAGATGCGTTTGATGAATGGCTGTGGCGCCCCGCCCTCTATTACCGGTGGGCCTTCGCGGAAGATGCCAAGCTCATGAGTTCCCAGATTGCGCGGACATTGCTGCGGGATGTGCCGGGACCGCACGGGCTGCGCACATGGTTCATCCTCAATCGTCAGCGCCGCACCTATCTGAAGCAGGATGGCGTGACGCGGGAAACCGCGCCTCTGATCGAGGAACAGTTTCACTGGCTGCTCGGCGTGCTGGAAACGATCTTCTCAAAACGGAGCTATCTGATGGGAGAGCGGCCGGTTGAAGCGGATTTCGGGTTGATGGGGCCGTTTTTCCGGCACTTTTCCTATGATCCCACACCCGCCGCCCTTCTCCGCGAGAAAGCGCCCCACACGCTTGCCTGGGTCAGCCGCATGTGGGCGACCGGCCCGGAGGCCCATGCAGCCGCGCCCCTGCCCGGCGATGTTCCCGATGACCTGGGACCGCTGCTGCAACGCATTGGCGCCGACTATCTTCCCTATCTGGCCCTCAACGCGGCCGCCGTTGAAAACCGGCAGCGATTTGTGAGCTATGAAGAGAAAGGCGTTCGCTGGAAGCTGCCTGCTTCTCCCTACAGATGGGCCTGCCTTGGAGAATTGCAGCGGGCGTTTGCCGGCCTGACGGCAGAAGAGCGCGCCGCAGCGCTTGCCTGGTTGGGAGACGGGGGCGCGTGCCTGGCCGGGACACCTGCCGGCAGCGTGACCGCCATTCCCCCTGGCCCCGGCAAACCGCTGGACCGGTTGTGGCAGAGCGTTCTTCGCTAACCGCTGAAAAGAGGCTGCGCCGGAGGGCATGCCCGGTTGCGGGCGGGATGATCGGTGCCTAGAGAAACAAGCGCAGACAAAACAGAATATTGGGCCATGGATATGAAGAGTACGCTGGTTCTGGGCGGGGCCCGCTCGGGGAAAAGCCGGCGGGCGCAGGCGCTGGTTGAGGCCGCAGCGGCGCAGCGGATTTACCTGGCGACCGCGCAGGCGTTTGATGAGGAAATGCGCGAGCGGATCGCGCGCCATCAGAGCGAGCGCGATGGCAGCTGGCAGACGGTGGATACGCCGCTGGAACTGGTCAGTACCCTGCAGGGTCTGAAGGACAGCCAGCGCGCTGTGCTGGTGGATTGCCTGACGCTGTGGCTGTCCAATCTGATGCTGGGCGGGCGGGATGTGGCGGCCGAAACAGCCGGGCTGTGCGCCGCCATCGGGGAGATGAAGACGCCCGTATGCCTTGTTTCCAATGAAGTTGGCATGGGGCTTGTGCCCGAAACGCCGCTGGGGCGCGCCTTCCGGGATGAGCAGGGCCGGCTGAACCAGAGGGTGGCGGAAGTGGTGGACAGGGTGGAGTTTGTTGCCGCGGGTTTGCCCCTGGTGCTCAAAGGCTAACGGCGAGGGCAGCGGAGAGGCGCTGCCTACCTGCATCATCCGCAGGCAGACCAACACGAAGATGGTGCCGGCTCCAGGAGAAGCGGCGCGTATAGATGCCCTGCTCTGCCAGCGCCTGCCACAGGGCATGGGCATCGGGCACCTGCACATAGCGGAACAGCGATGTGCCGCCGACGATGGGTACCCCGGCGCCGCTCAAAGCCTCATCAAGCGCCAGTCTGGACGTTTCGAGCCGGTGCCGGGCCGCGGCAATCCAGTCTGTGTCTGCCACTGCCTGTGTTCCCACATGCAGCGCCGGACCGGAGACCGGCCAGACGCCGAAGCGTTTCTGCGCCTCCCGCAGCAGCGCCTCCGGAGCGATCAGGGCGCCGAGACGAAGGCCGGCCAGGCCGAAGAACTTGCCGAAAGAGCGCAGGACAATCAGACCCGCCGCCCCGCCCCGCGCGGCGAGGGAGAGGCTGGGGGCAATATCCGCATACGCCTCATCAAGGATCAGCCAGCCCTGGCGGGCGGCCTGGCGCGCGCGGCAGTCTTCAAGGACATCCGGCGGCCAGATCCGGCCATCGGGATTGTTGGGATTGCAGACGACGATGGCATCCACCTTGCCGGCGAGGTCTGCCGGGTCTGTCATCTCCATCACGTTCGCCCCCGCAGTCTGCCAGCAGGAAAGGTGATCGCCATAGGTTGGCCGGGCGAGTGCAACTGTCTGAACTTCAAGGAGTGACGGCAGAAGCCGGATGAGGATTTCCGTGCCCGGAACCAGCATCAAACTGGCCACCGGCGCCCCGTAATACTGCGCCATCGCCTGACGGCAAGCCTCGTTTTCGCTGGCGGTGGGCAGGTGGGCGAAGCTGTGCGGCAGGAGGGGCGGCGCGGGGTATGGATGGGGGCTTATGCCGGTCGAGAGGTCCAGCCAGGGCTGAGGGGCTTGAGGATAAAGGGCTTTCACGCGGTCGAGCGCGCCGCCATGGACGAGGTCAGGCCCGGTCATGCGAGGCACCAGAGGATACCGATCCCCGCCAGAAGGAGGCCCGCAAGGGACACCGCATGGACAAATCCGGACAAGGCCGGACAGATCTGATCAGGCCGGGGATCAGGCGCAGGCGCATTCAGCCAAGGCTCGTCACTCACCTGCGTTCCATAGACGCGCGGGCCGGAAAGACGCACGCCGAGCGCGCCGGCCAGGGCCGCTTCGGGCCAGCCGGCATTGGGCGAGCGGTGGCGGGGCGCGTCGCGCAGCATGATCGAGAGAGCGCCGCGCCGCCATGCCGGCGCCGCGATGAGCAGGCCTGTGAGGCGGGCGGGAATGAAATTGGCGACGTCATCCAGCCGGGCGGCAAAGCCGCCGAAGGCCGCATAACGGTCTGAGCGGTGGCCGATCATGGAGTCCAGCGTGTTGACGGCCTTGTAGACCGCGATGCCCGGCAGGCCGAAGATTGCCCCCCAGAACAGCGGCGCGATGACGCCATCGGACGCATTTTCTGCAAGGCTTTCGAGGGCGGCGCGCGTGATGGCGGGGGCGTCGAGCCGGGCAGGATCGCGCCCGACGATCAGCGACACCTTCTCCCGCGCGAGGGCCAGGTTTCCCGCCTCCAGCGGCGCGGCGATGGCGGCGACATGGGCATACAGGCTGCGCGAGGCGAGGAGGCTGGAGGCGATCAGCATTTCGAGGCCCGCGCCCCAAACCGTTTCGGGGATGAGCCGGGTGAGCGCGACGGCGGCGCTGCCAGTGGCGGCGAGGGTGAGGAGGCTGGTGAGGGCCCCAAGGACGTAGCGGGCGCGGTGGCTGAAGGCGGGGCGGTTGAGGCGGCGCTCCAGCGCGGCTATGAGCGCGCCGATCCAGACGACGGGATGGCGGATGCGCCGGTAGAGCCAGTCCGGCCAGCCGAAGGCCGCCTCCAGGGCGAGGGCACCGGCCATCAGCAGCGCGGTCATTCCTCCCTCGCCTCCAGCCCGTCGAGCCATGTGGCGGAGGCATAGGCGATGCTGGCCTCCCAGGCGCCTGCCTGCCCTGCTGCGGCCAGCGCGGCGCGCACCACGCCGGCATGGGTGATGATGAGGATGTTTCCCGGCCAGCGGCGGACGCAGGTGAGGGCGCGGCCGACACGGTCTGCGAGGTCTGCCACGTTCTCTCCGCCATGGGGGCGGCCTTCGAAGAAATGCTCTGCCCACGCATTTATTTCGCCTTCGGGAATTTCCGACCAGAGGCGGCCTTCCCAGCGGCCAAAATCCATTTCCTGGAAGCGATGATCGACAAGCGGCACAAGCCCCCGCCGCGCGCCAAGCCAGTCTGCGAGCCGGCGGCAACGGGTGGCCGGGCTGGTGACGAGACGCTCAAAGGGCGGCAGACCGGCATTGAGCGCGCGCGCCTCTTCCTCGAAACTCGCGGCGAGGGGTACATCGAGGCGGCCATAGCAGAGGCCGTCTGTGCCTTCCGGGCGGGTGTGGCGGACGAGGATCAGAGCCAAGCGAGAAGCCCCAGATAAAAACCGATTTCGCTGGCCTGCTGAACCGCGCCGAGAGCGTCTCCGGTATAGCCGCCGAGCTTTGGCTCGAAGAAGAGGCGCAGGGCCACATGACCGAGGGCGAGACCGGCGAGGGCCGAGAGGATGGCGCTGGGGGGCCAGTGGGCGGGGCCCGCGAGGGCAGCGAAGATGGCGGCGGCGCTGAGTAGCGTGACGGCGAGGCCGCCCCAGCCGAGGCCGGTGGCAACCGGCTTTGCCTTGCCCTCGAAGCGGACATAGCGGCTGGTGGCGATGACGAGCACGGCGGAGGCGCGCGATAGTCCGTGGGCGGCGATCAGGGCCGCGAGGACAAAAGCAAGCGGAAGGGCGGCGAGGGCGGCGGCCTTGAGGCCAAGCGCCAGGACTAGGGCGGCGGCGCCATAGGTGCCGAGGCGGCTGTCTTTCATGATCTCCAGGGCACGCTGCTGCGTGACGCCGCCGCCGACGCCATCAAATGTGTCGGCAAGGCCATCCTCATGGAAGGCGCCGGTAAACAGCAGCGTGGCGGCGGTGGAGAGCAGCGCGGCGAGGAGCGGCGGGAAGACCTGCGCGGCCGCCCAATAGGCGAGCGCGGCGAGGCAGCCGATGAGAAGGCCGATGAGGGGATAGTAGCGCGGCGTGGCTGCCAGCCGGGCCTGCGTGAACAGGCGCGCCGCCGGCACCGGCAGGCGCGTGAGGAATTGCAGCGCCAGCAGCAGGATCGCCGCCTCATTCGTCAGCCAACGTATCATGCCGGACCGCTGACCCCTGCGTCTTCAAAGCTCGCCATATCGCGGAGCATGGCGGCAGCAGCGCGCACCAGCGGCCAGGCGAGCAGCGCGCCAGTGCCTTCGCCCAGGCGCATGCCGAGAGAAAGCAAAGGCGCAGCATCCAGCGCGGCGAGGAGATGCCTGTGGCCAGGCTCCGGCGAGGTGTGAGCAAAAATCATGGCGCGTCGGGCGGCGGGGTCAAGCCGGGCGGCGGCGAGCGCGGCGGCGGTGGCGATGAAGCCATCCACCAGGATCATCCGCCCTGCCCCGGCCGCGCCGAGCATGGCGCCCGCCATCATGGCGATTTCGAAGCCGCCATACTGGATGAGGGTTTCTTCCGCCAGCGGATTATCTGGTGTGCGCGCGGCGGCGCGAGCGAGGATTTCTGTTTTGCGGGCGAGGGCCGCGTCATCCAGGCCAGTCCCCCGGCCTGTGAGGGCAGAGAGGGGGACGCCGGTGAGCTTGTGGCCGATCAGGGTGGCGGCGGAGGTGTTGGCGATGCCCATTTCACCGAAAGCAAGGGCGTCATCACTGCCTTCTTCGGCGAGGGATTTACCTGCGGCCAGGGCGGCGGCAAGCTGGGCCGGTGTCATTGCCGGGCCATGCAGGCTGCTGGCCGTGCCGGGGGCAATGCGGCGGGAAATGAGGCGGGGGTGGATGATAGGATCGCCCGCGACGCCGGCATCGACAACGCGCAGGCTGACCCCAGATGTGGCGGCAAAGACATTGGCCGCCGCGCCGCCTGCGAGAAAGTTCAGCACCATCTGGCGCGTGACGGCCTGCGGGAATTTCGAGACGCCCTCCCCTGCGATGCCGTGATCTCCGGCAAAGATGATGAGGCCGCAACGCTCCATCCGAGGACGGATCGTATTCTGGAAACGGGCGATATCCGCGGCGAGGCTTTCGATGCGGCCAAGGGCGCCGAGCGGCTTGGTCTTGGCGTCGATGGCGGCCTGGAGGGCGGCGTCTGTCAGCAGGGCCATGGCTTCAGCCCACCACTTTGCCGGAGGGCGGAGAGCGGGTGATGAAGTAGCCTTTGACGCCTTCCGGCCAGTTCCTATACGGAACGACGCCATGCTTGCTGACGAGGTAGTGTTCAAAATAATCGAGGATGGCGGTTGCGGCCTCCGCTGTCGGCTCGAAACCGCCGAGGACATAAGAGATCTTGCCTTCAGCGCGCAGATGGACCGTACACCAGCGGGAGCAGGCGAAGAGGCAGGGCATGTCTTCGATGACAATGGGGCCGGCGCGCTTTGCCGCCTCGGCGCGGAGGGCTTCGGCAAGCAGGGCGCCGCCGCGCTTGCCCTCCTCATTCTCCCGCTGGGTCTCGGTGAGGCGGCAGGTGGAGCAGACCACGATGGCGGCGTCAGAGGCAGGTTTCAGCATGGGCGGGGCTCCGGCTTTGAGGCGTCCGCATCCAGGCGGCGCCAGGGAAGGATGAAGGGTTCGGCCTCATGCTGGCCCTGAAGGGAGCGGATGGAATAGGCCGCCCGCAGATGCGTGTCCGTCAGCACATCCTGCGGCGCGCCCTGCGCCAGGACGCGGCCTTCCGACATCAGAACGGCGGCATTGCAGAAGCGGGCCGCCAGGGCGAGATCGTGCAGCACACAGACGACAAGCTTGCCTTCATCAGCCAGGCCGCGGAGGAGTTCCATGACGTGGAGCTGATGGTAGGGATCCAGCGCGGCAACGGGCTCATCCACCAGGAGAATATCTGCCTCAACCGCCAGGGCGCGGGCCATCATGACGCGGGCACGCTCGCCGCCCGAGAGGGTTTCGGCGACACGGAAACGGAAGGCGGAAACCTCCGTACGCGCCATGGCTCGGTCTATGGCGGCCTGGTCCTGCGGGCCGATATCGGAGAAAGGCCCGAGATGCGGCAGGCGGCCGAGCGCCACCAGACGCTCGACCTCCAGCGGCCAGTGCATCGTGTGCCCCTGCGGCAGATAGCTGAGCTTGCGGGCGAGCTGTCTGCGATGGAAGCTGGTGATGGGTGCGCCGGCCAGGTGTACCTCCCCTGCGGCGGGCTTCAGGAGGTTACAGAGCGTGCGCACAAGGGTGGATTTACCCGCGCCGTTCGGGCCGACAAGACCGGTCAGGCAGCCGGACCGGAAGCTGGCGGACACGCCCGTGAGAATCCGTGTGCGGCCGATATCGACGGAGATGTTCCTGGCTTCCAGAAGGCTCATTCGACGCGCTGCCTTGTCCTGAGGATCAGATAGAAAAAGAAGGGCGCGCCGATCAACGAAGTGAGCACGCCGAGATGGATCTCGACGCCGACGCGGATGAGGCGGGCGGCGATGTCTGCCGCGAGGACGAGGGCGGCGCCCGCGAGCAAGCTGGGGAGGAGCAGCCGGCTGGCGACATGGCCGACCAGGGGCCGCAGCAGATGGGGCACGACCAGGCCGACAAAGCCGATGCCCCCGGAGACGGCGACCGTGCCGCCGATGGCCAGGCTGGTGCCGATGATGGCGAGGGCGCGGACGCGCTTCAGATCAACGCCGAGACTGCGCGCGGCATCTTCGCCGAGCGTCAGCGCATCGAGCGCCCGGCTGGTCAGCAGGAGGAGGATTACCCCGGCCAGCACAAAGGGCGCGGCGAGCGCGACATCATGCATCGACCTGTCCTTCACCGAACCGAGCATCCAGAAGATCATCTCGTTGATGGCCCAGGGATTGGGCGAAAGGTTCATGGCAAGGGATGTGAGCGAGATGGCGAGCCCGCCGATGGCGACGCCAGCGAGAATGATCGTCAGCGTGCTGGCATTCCGGGCGGATAGGAAATATAGCACGGTTGTAGCGGCGGCCGCGCCTGCCATTGCCGCCATCGGCAACGCATAGAGGAAGGTGGCCGAGAGGCCAAAATAGATGGTGATGACGGCGCCGAAGCTGGCGCTGGAAGAGATGCCGAGAATGCCAGGCTCTGCCAGCGGGTTTCGCAGGAGGCCCTGCAGCACGGCGCCGGACACGCCAAGCCCGCCCCCGATGGCGAGCGCCAGCAGGAGCCGCGGCAGGCGCAACTCCCGCACAATGGTGATGACTTTCTCATCCCCAAGGCCGAAGAGGGCCGCCACAACATCCGCAACCGGATAAGTAACATAGCCAATGGTGAGCGAGACGCAGGCAAGGACCCCGATCAGCGCCAGAAGGGCGAGATTGAGACTGAGCCAGCTGATGCGATGGCTGACGGAATGGGCGCTGCGGCGCGGCGCGGCTGTGGCTTCTTCAGTCATGACCACCTCCGAAATGTTCACGGCGCTGAGCCGCAAGAGATTCCACAGCATCGATCAGCATGGGACCGGCGCAGGTCCAGTAACGGCCCGGCACCGGCATGACGGGCTTTTCTGCCGACAGCCGCGTGAACAGGGAATGGCTGGAAAAGCGCGCGTTGACGCCTTTATAGGCCGTGTCGAAGAAACTGGTGACGAGGCCGTCGGGCGGGGTAAGCACGAGCTGTTCCAGCGGGACGCGGCCCCAGCCGGTGTTGCCAAGGTCTGCCTGCAGATTGCGGAAGCCGGCATGGCGCAGGGCCGTGTCAACAAAGGTGCCCGCCCCAGCGCCGCCGCCTTCCGGACGGAAATAGGTGACGGAGGGACCTGCACCTTCCTCCGCCACCTGACGGTTTATGCGGGCAAGGCGCGCCTGCATGTCGGCGATGAGGGCTTCGCCGCGCGCTGTCTGATCCAGCTTTGCGGCGACATCGCGCACGGATTGGGCAATCTCATCGAAAGTGATGGTGGTGGTGGCAATGACGACCATCTCGACATCGAACTGGCCCATGATGCGGCGCAGCTCCATGGAGCCATGACTGTTCAGGATAAGGATTTCGACATTCGCATCAAGAAACTCCTCCGCCCCGCCGTGATTGGAGGGATAGGCGGCGGCTTCTTCCGCGAAGGTGGAGAGCGGACCGGTTGCCTGCCAGCTGAGCGAGGCGATCTGCTCGGGATCGGCGAGAGCGAGCAGATACTGGTCGGCGCAGATGCTGGCCGAGGCGGCGCGGGGTTTTGGCGTTTCGGCATGGGCGGACGCAGACGGTCCAGCAAGGAACGCCAGCACTGCCAGGCAGAAGGCCACACGCCTAGCCATGCCGGAAGCCCTTCCCTTGCCGGTCCAACTGGTCTGGCCCGTGCCCGGCATAGTGCTGCATCAGATACTCCCAAAGCGCGAGGCGGGAGAAATCATTTTCCTCTGCCAGCTGATCATCATCCGTGAGAAAGGGATTTGGCATGAAGATCGCGATCTGCGGCTCGCCTGCCCCATTGAAGAGACGGAGGCCCCAACTGACCGGGTGGCCATGCTTGTCGAGGCTGCGATAGAACTCAGCGCGGGCTGTACGGCGGCGGACCATCAATTCCGGGCCGCCGCCTTCACCTTTCAGGGCGCCATAATTGCTGCCAATGCAGAGATGAAAATGCCCCCGGCCACCCCAATGGACGGTAAGGTAACCGTCATTGAGCGTGATGCGTTCCGGCTTGCCGGGGGCTTTCAGTTCATAGGCGGCGCCCTGGATCAGGGGCCCGAAGGTGAGCTTCTCAGGATGATTCTCGAAGAGATCCCGCAGGAGTGTTTCGAGAAAGGACTGATCGACAGGCAAGGCCCAGATATGTTCTGTGCGGCCGTTTGTCTGTATGTCCGCTCTCGGAATTCTGCGGCTGGTTCCGGTGGTCATGTTGCTGGCTTCCCTTGGGGTCTGACAGGGCGTTGCCGCGCGCTCAGAAGCGCGCGCGGACGCCGAGATAGAGGCTGCGGTTGAGTTCATTGCGCCCGTAGGAAAGCTGGTAGTCCTGATCCAGAGCGTTCACGAGGCGGCCATATAGCGCGACCCGGCTGGTCAGATCATAGTTTCCGAGGAGATCAAGCGTGACAAAGCCAGGCGTGACACCGCCATAGCTGGAGGCGTTATCCGACCGGTAACGCAGACGTGTTGTGAGATCGAACCTGTCCGTCAACTGAGCTGTGGCACTGGTTGTGCCCGAATAGCGCGGGCGGCCAAGCCAGAGGCCGGTTTCCTCATTCTGAGCATCCAGCACCATGAAGGATTGGGACAGGCTGAGCCAGTCCGTCACCGAATAACGCAGGCCGAGTTCGGCGCCCTGTTTCTTCGTGCGGCCGAACTGAATATAGCCGCCCGATGGCTTTCCCGGGGGATAGCCAAAGGCGATTTCGTCTTCCACATCGCTGTGGAATACGGAGAATTCCAGCGCGGCCCTGGCCCAGCTGATATCCACGCCGGCGTCATAGCCTTCGGAGGTTTCCACTTTCAGACCGGCATTGCCATAGGTGGGGTCAAACAGCTGGTAGAGACCCGGCGCCTTGGCGCCTGTGCCATAGCTGGCGCGCAGCTTTACATCGCCGCCTGCGAGCGTGGCGGGCAGATAATAAGCGCCCGTGACGCGATAAGTGTCGAACTGGCCGAAGCGTTCATTGTCGTCGAGGCGGCCGGCGACCGTGATCGAAAGTGCTTCGGTGGGCCGGAAGGCCAGCTCTGTGAAGACGGAACTGGTGGAGATGCCTTCGCTGAAATTGCCGGAATAGAGCGTTACCTGATCCGTAGACTCATCTTCCCAGTTGAGACCAGCGGAAATCTGGACCTTGTCGAAGCCCGTATAGCGCGTGAGGAAAAGGGCTGTGTCCTTGGTGCCGTCATAAAGATCGCCCCCGGAGGAATAGAACGGGCCGAAATAGAGGCGTTCTGCATTATAGCGCGAGAGGGTCAGCTCATTCTTCCAGGCACTGTCCGGTGTTTCATGCGTCAACTGAACAGCGTAGGCGGTGTCTTTCTTGTCGACCGTGTTGACGCTGTCGCTGGTGGTATTGTCGAGATCGGTGGAGGAGTCGTTGTAGAAACCAACAACCTGGCCCGACAGAGTTTCGGAGATCTGGTAGCCGGCGCGGCCGCTGATGGCCCAGACGGAATAGTCGTCATCTTCGGTGACAGATGGGCCCGTGCGCGGGTCTGCGATGGAGGGGCCTTCCGTCTTTGTGCCCGTCAGCGACAGGCGGTAATCGAGCTTGCCCTGCTTGCCGAGCAGCGAGACGCCGCCGCGCTGCAGGAGGTGGTCGCCATGTTCCGACGACACGCCGAGATAGCCGCCGGCCTCTGCCTCCACATTGAAGCGGAGGCCTTCTTCGGTGGCACGCTGGGTGATGATGTTGATGACGCCGCCGATGGCATCGGAGCCATAGAGGGAACTCTGATTGCCGCGCAGGACTTCGATACGTTCGATATCGAGCGATGTCATGTTGTCGGAGGAAAACTGCGTGCTGGTGGAGCTGGGGTCGCCCAGCTTGATGCCGTCGAACAGGAACAGCACCTGATCATTATCCGACCCGCGGATGCTGACATTCGTGCTGCCGCCGGGGCGGCCAGCGCTGATCTGGACGCCCGGAATATCCTGCAGGGTTTCCTTCAGGGCGATGATCTGGCCGGTTTCCAGGGCCGCGCGATCAACGAGGGCGATAGCGCTGCCGATCTCGCGCGGGGCGAGGTTCAGGCGGCTCGCCGTGATGGTGATGGTTTCCTGCCGGCTTTCGTCTTCCGTTGACTGAGCATAGGCGAAGGAAAGTGTATTCAGGCTGGCGGCGCCGAGCAAAGCGCCAGTGATTGCTCTCACTGCATGTGAGGACATTGCTATTCTCCATCCGGGGGACAGGTCCCCCGATTGCATCCATACGGATGACCGAACGCAATCTCTTTCCGGAGGGCGCCTGCGCGACAGCCGGAAGCGAGGGTGCGTTCAGCACCCGCCTCTCAGATGTCGCCACGACGGAGTTCCGCTCTGCCGACTAGACCCGGTCGGAAGAGGGGCGACAATTTGACGGCAGGTCTCCTGGCTTCCGGTTCATCGCTTCCCTCCGCGCCTTCCCAGAACACCCTTCCGGGCGCACCAGTGGCATATCGCGGCAAAGCTCGCCGGTTACAGTTGCGGGTACAGCTGCAGATTCAAAGCTAACGCTCCTCACTGCATTCCCGTTTTAATCCCCCGATAAAGGGGAACCGTCATGAACGCCGATACATTTGGTGGCGGCACTTGTCCAGCCCTATGCTTCGCGCCGGCGCGTGCGATAGAGGATGATGACGAGAAAAGGCGCACCGATAAGCGCGGTGACGACGCCGAGACGCAGTTCATTCGTGGTCGGGATGAGGCGCACGAGGATATCTGCCGCGGTGAGTAACAGCGCGCCCATGAGCGCCGAGGGCGCAATGAGACGCGAGGGAAGGCTGCCGGCAACACTGCGGGCAAGATGGGGCGCGACAAGGCCGACGAAGCCGATCGCGCCGGTGACGGACACGGCGGCGCCGACGCCCAGCGCCACGCTGACAATCAGCCGCATGCGGACCAGTGTGAGATTGTAGCCAAGCGCGCGGGCGGCGTCTTCGCCGAGCGTGAGCGCGTCAAGGGCGCGCCTGTCACTGAAGAGAACCGCGAGGCAGAGCCCGATCAGCGGCACCGACAACCCCACATGGCGCCAGCTGCGATCCTCCGCCGAGCCGAGCAGCCAGAAGGTGATCTCCATCGCCGCGAAGGGGTTTGGCGACAGATTGAGGGCAAGCGAAATGCCCGCCCCGGCCAGTGAACCGATGGCGATACCCGCCAGAATGAGGCTGAGACCGGAGGCAGAAAACATCGTAAAAACAAAGAGGAGAAGCGTCGCCGCGAGCGCGAACACCGCCGCCATGAGCGGCAGAAAAATACCCGCAACGCTGGCGAGACCGAAGTAGAGCGCGACAACGGCGCCAAGCGCGGCGGCGCTCGCGACACCAAGAATGGAGGGCTCTGCCAGCGGGTTGCGCAGATAGCCCTGGAGCGCCGCCCCTGCCCCGCCGAGCATGGCGCCCACGCCAAGGGTGAGCATGAGGCGCGGCAGGCGCAGCTCCCGGATGATGGTGTTCGTCACCGCGTCTGCATTGCCAAACAGGGCGCGGAAAACCTCTCCGGCGCCGATGGCGACAGGGCCGGTCATCAGCGACAGCGCCGCCATGACGAGCAGCGCGCCCGCGCCGAGCAGCCATTTGGCAGTATCAGTGACAGCCTGCTCCGGGCGGAGGGTGGCGGCGGAAATCTGCATGGGCGGAACTCGTCAAGATCGATCCGAAGGCATTCCGTCAACTGAGTGTCCCGGAACCCGAGATCGACCCTTAGACCAGAATGCGCCCCGGCGCCAAGCATGGCTTGCGATTTTTTCCGGATGTGACATGGCTGCGCCTTCTCATCCGCCGGGAGCAGGTTTTATGAAGCTGAAAGCCCTGACTGCCTCTCTCCTGCTGGCCCTCTCCGGCGCTGCCGATGCCGACGCGCGGCCACAACGGATCGTTTCGCTGAACCTCTGCGCGGATCAGTATCTGATGGAGCTGGCGGACCCGGACCAGGTGGCAGCCCTTTCCCACAATGCGCGCAATCCGGCGCTTTCCTTCAGTTCAGAAAAGGCGAAAGACTGGCCGGTGTCAGACGGCAATGCCGAAGAACTTACCGTTCTGAGGCCCGACCTAGTGATCGCCAGCCGTATCCGGCGGCCGGAGATTCGCATCTTCCTGGAGACACAGAATATTCCGGTATTGGAGATTGAACCGGCGCATACGCTGGAGGATATCCGCGCACAGACGCGGGCCATCGCCGGGGCCATCGGCGCGCAGGCGCGCGGCGAGGAATTGATCACAGATATCGAGAGGCGGCTTGAAGCCGCGTGGGAAGCGGCGCCGGAGGCACGCCCCGCAGCCGCCCATTATCAGCGCCGGGGGTTCATTTCCGGGCAGGCCACCCTGATGTCTGAAATCATGCGCTGGGCCGGCCTTGAGAACATCGCCGGCCGGATGGGCGCGCGCCGCACACAGAGGGTCTCTATGGAAGTGCTGCTGGCGGCCCAGCCGGCCATCCTTGTGACCGGCGTGCCTACCAGTAACGAGCGGGACATCGGCAAGGAAGTGCTGGAGCATCCAGCGCTGAAAGCTCTCTATGCACGGGCCCGCTGGATCGAGATTCCCGAGGCGATGACCGTTTGCGGCGGGCCGTCCTTTCCGGCAGCGGTGGAGGAAATGCAGCGCCAATTCAAGGCATTAGAAGACGCTCCGCACTAAAACTCGATCCCCGCCTGCGCCTTCACGCCGGAGCGGAAAGGATGTTTCAGGAGGGTCATCTCAGTGACCAGATCGGCCGCTTCGATCAATTCTTCGGCCGCGTTGCGCCCCGTCAGTACGACATGGCTATCTTCCGGCCTGGCGGCGAGCGTTTCCAGAACATCCGCCAACGGAATATAATCATAGCGTAGCGCCACGTTGATCTCGTCACACACGACGAGGCGGATTTCGGGATCGAGGATCATGGCTTTTGCCGCCTCCCAGGCCTTCATGGCAGCCGCGATGTCGCGGGCCTTATCCTGTGTTTCCCAAGTGAAGCCTTCACCCATAGCCTGCATGGTGACGAGATGCGGGAAAGCATCGAAGACCTGTTTCTCGCCGGTTGCCCAGGCGCCCTTGATGAACTGGATGATGCCCACCTTCATGTTATGGCCGATGGCCCGGCAGACCATGCCCATCGCGGCCGTGCTTTTGCCTTTGCCTTTGCCGGTGTGGACGATGATGAGACCCTTCTCCACCGTCTTGCCGGACATGATCTTGTCACGGACGGCCTTTTTCTTTTTCATCTTCTCATTATGACGGTCATCGTCCTGAGCGGTCATGGGGGGCTCCTCCGGTTTTAGCAATCAGGGTTTCGAGGGTGGGGCGGACGCTGTTGAGACGGGGCTTCCAGAGACCCCGCTCCAGCGCCTCCAGAAAACGCGCCGCCATTTCGCGAAGGGCGGCGGGATTATTGTCTCGGATGAAGGCGGCAACCCTGTCGTCTGACAGATAGGCGCCGTACAGCATATCGAACTGATGATCCTTGACCGCATCGGTGGTCGCGGCAAAAGCGAAGAGATAATCCAGCGTGGCGGCCATCTCGAAGGCGCCCTTATAGCCGTGGCGCATGGCGCCTTCGATCCATTTTGGATTGGCCGCGCGGGCGCGCACGACGCGGGCAATCTCTTCCGCCAGTGTGCGGACCCTTGGGGTTTCCGGGCGGGAATGGTCGGTGTGATAGATCACGGGTGCCTTCCCCTTCAAGGCCTCGGCGGCCGCCGCCAGACCGCCTTCGAACTGGTAGTAATCATCCGAGTCGAGAAGGTCATGCTCGCGGTTATCCTGATTGTGGACGATGGCATCGGCCCTGCGGATGCGCCGCTCCAGCGAGGCGCGATCAGCCCTGCCCGCCTGGCCGCCGCCATAGGCATAGCCGCCCCATTCGAGATAGGCTTCTCCTAAAGCGCTCCGGTGCTGCCAGATGCCTTCATCAATGAGCGCCTGGAGGCCTGCGCCATATGCGCCGGGCTTTGAGCCGAACACCCGCGCGCCGGCCTGCATGTCTGCGGCGTATTCGGCGTGGCCATCTGCCATCAGTACACTGCGCTCTTCCTGATACCGGGCGGCAAGTGGATTGTCCGCCTCGGGCTCGTCCAGTTTCATGATGGCGCGGGCGGCCGAATCGATCAGGTCCATCTGATCCTGGAAGGCATCGCGGAAAAAGCCCGAGACGCGGAAGGTTACATCGACCCTGGGGCGCGCCAGCAGAGCGAGCGGGAGAATTTCAAATCCCGTGACACGGCGCGACGCATCATCCCATTTCGGGCGGGCCCCCATCAGGGCGAGGGTCTGGGCGACATCATCCCCGCCTGTGCGCATGTTCGACGTTCCCCATGCGGAAATGGCCATGGCACGCGGCCACATGCCTTCGCGCTGGCGATAGTCCTCGACCAGAAGCTGGGCAGATTTCCAGCCGAGCGCCCAGGCGGTTCGCGTAGGGACTGAGCGTGTGTCTACGGAGTAAAAATTCTTTCCCGTAGGCAGTACATCCGGGCGCCCGCGCGTGGGCGCGCCGGAGGGGCCGGGCAGAACGAAACGGCCCTCGAGCGCGGCGAGAAGCCCGCAGATTTCCTGCTTCCCGCAAGCCGTGAGCGATGGCAGCAAGACGCCGCGAACATTGCCCATCACGGCATTCGTCCGCTGCCAGTCAGCCGGTATCGGAGCGCCCGCTATGAGCGCTGCGGCGAGCAGTTCGAGCCGCTCCACGGTATCGCCATGGGTTCGCCAGGTATCCCGGGACAGGGCGGCAAGATGTTGCGGCCGGGGCCCCTCCCAGGCATCCCCGAGACGGCAGTTCAGCGGATCGAAGCCAAGGGTCATATCGGCCGCCAGGGCCCGCAGGAGCGAGGCGTTTGCGCCCTGCCCATCATGACGCGGGGCGCGGGCGATGGCAACGGCGAGATCCGCCAGCAGACGCCCTTCCGGCGCGCGGCCGAAGACGTGCAGGCCGTCACGGATTTGCATTTCCTTCAGCTCACAGAGGTAATTGTCGAGGGCGGCGATGGCCTCGTCCTCGTCTCCCGGCGTGTAGATGCCATCCCGGTCGAGGCCGGCACGCGCCGCGGCCTCAAGAATGTCGTGGCGCAGAGGCTTCAGCCGCCGCGCGTCCAGGCTGGCGGCTTCGTAATACTCGTCCACCAGCGCTTCAAGGTCTTTCAGCGGGCCATAGCTTTCCGCGCGCGTCATCGGCGGTGTGAGATGGTCGATGATGACGGCGCTGGCGCGCCGCTTGGCCTGTGTGCCCTCGCCGGGATCATTGACGATGAAGGGATAGATGTGCGGCAACGGGCCGAGGACCGCCTCCGGATAGCAGGCTTCGGACAGGGCGAGCGCCTTGCCGGGAAGCCATTCGAGATTGCCGTGCTTACCCATATGGATGATGGCATGGGCCCCGAACGCCCGGCGCAGCCAGGCATAGAAGGCCAGATAGCCGTGAGGCGGAGGCAGGTCCGGACTGTGATAGGTTTCCACGGGATTGATGTTGTAGCCGCGCGCCGGCTGGACACCCAGCACGACATTCCCGAAGCGGTGTATCCCGAGCCGGAAACCGTCCGCCTCCGGCTCAAAGAAGGGATCCTGTGGCGGGGCGCCCCAGCGTGCTGTTATCTGATCGCGGACAGTTTTCGGAAGGGATTCCCAGAAGTCGTTATACTCAGCCAGCGGAAGGATCACGCCATCCAGAGAGGGCTCTTTGCTGCGGTCATTTGTTGGGCCGCTGGCAAGTAGGTTCATCAGGGATGCGGGGGAGTGTGGGGCTTCCGGCACTGTGTATCCGGCGGCGTTCAGGGCTTTGAGCACTTCAATCGTTCCGGCGGGCGTATCGAGGCCGACGCCGTTGGCGAGGCGCCCGTCACGGTTGGGATAATTGGCGAGGATGAGGGCGACCCGGCGGCCTGATGCGGGCGTGCGGCGCAGACGCGCCCAGGCGGCTGCCTGGGCCGCGACGAATGCTGTCCGGTCTGGCACAGGCACATGCCGGACGCTGGCATGCTGTGTCAGTGCGCTGGAGACGGCGCGTTCCTTGAAGGCGATGGCGCGGGTGAGGATACGGCCATCGACCTCCGGCAGGGCGACACTCATGGCGACATCACGCGCGGAGAGGCCGCGCGTGCCCGCCGCCCATTCCTCCCTTGCGCCGCTGCTGAGCACCCCCTGAAGAATGGGGCAACCGGCGCGTTCGAGAACCGCGGGTTGACGGGTTTCGCCGGGCGTGGATACGGCGAAGCCTGTCAGATTCAGGATGATGTCGGGCGATGCCTCGGCGATCAATCCGCCCACGAACGCTTCGCAGACCGTGTCCTTCAGGCTGTGCAGGAAGACAGGCAGGGGATTGAGGCCAGCTTCATGAATGGCGGTGATGAGCGCGTCCAGCGCCTGCATTTGCCCGGCGAGATAATAGGCGCGGTAGAAGATGATCGGAGCGATGGGCGCCTGCCGGCCCCAGAGCTGGGTCATATGGCTCATTGCGCCCGGCGCGGCGCCGGGCCAGTAGAGGCCTGCGCGCGGGATTTCTGCGGGGTCGGGGCCAGGCAAAGGCCGCCGGCCAATCATCCAGGACGTATGCTGAAGGAATGCGGAGAGGTTATCCGGCCCGCCTTCCTGAAGATAAGCCCAAAGGCGGGCCCGGTCTTCCGGGGAGATGGTTGAAAGTCCTTCAAGGTCCGGATCGCGCCGGCCATCGCCGGGTATCATCGCGAGCTGGACGTTATTTTCCCGCGCGGCCCGTACAATCTCCGCAACGCCATAGGGCCAGTATGTGCGCCCGCCGAGCACCCGCACACAGACGATTTTGGCCTGGGCGATTATCTTCTGGACATAGAGATCGACGGAGAAATTGTGCTGCAGGGTCATCAAATTGGCGAGGCGGAGCGTGGGCGCGCCCTCGCCTGCCCGGCGCTGCGCCGCTTCCAGCGCCGACAAATCTGTATCTGCCGCCGAGAGGACAACGATCTCGCCGGGCGACTGGCCGAGATCAACCGGCTCTGAGCCATCGCTGACCTGACCATCCCGAATGTTCAGGAGATGCATCGGCTCAGCCGCCCTTCAGGATCCGCTCGGCATTGGCGCGGTTGAAGCCCGAAGCGCCGATGACAACCAGCCGCCCCGCGCGCGGTTCGGCTTCCTTCCAGGCCCTATCGAAGTGCCAGTTCACCCGGGGGCCGACCGCCTGCACCAGAAGGCGCATGTCACGCCCTTCCACCGGCACAAATCCTTTCACCCGGTAGACTTCCTCAGCCTTGGCGAGCGCGGCGATCCGCTGGGCGAGAACCTCCGCTGACGGAACAGACTCCATGCTTGCGACGAAGCTGTCAAAGTCATCATGATCGTGGTCTTCGCCTTCGGCGTCGTGATGCGAATGGCGGTGCTCAATCCCGTTTTCGGCGGCAATCCCCAGCCCGAGTAGGGTATCGGCCGGAAGGTTTCCTCTCTCGGCCTGAACGAAATATACGCCGGGGCGTGTATGCGCGGTCAAATTCCGGCGGACATCTTCAAGCACATCCGGGGAAACGAGATCTGCCTTGGTCAGCACGACCATATCGGCGCAATGGAGCTGGTCCTCGAAGAGTTCCTCGAGCGGGCTGTCATGGTCCAGCATTTCGTCGGCCGCGCGCTGGGCGCTGAGGGCGTCCTCATCATGGGCAAATCGCCCCTGCGCCACAGCGTCGGCATCCACGAGCGTCACCACGCCATCGACGGTCACGCGGGTGCGGACTTCCGGCCAGTTGAAGGCCTGGACGAGGGGTTTTGGCAGGGCAAGGCCCGAGGTCTCGATGACGATATGGTCCGGGGGGATGTCCCGCTCGATCAGCGCCTGCATGGTGGGCAGGAAATCATCGGCGACCGTGCAGCAGATGCAGCCATTGGCCAGTTCGATGATGTCATCTTCCCTGCAGCTTTCCACACCGCAGCCTTTCAGGATTTCGCCGTCTACGCCGACATCCCCAAACTCGTTGATAATGAGGGCAATGCGGCGGCCACCGGCGTTTTCGATCAGATGGCGGATGAGTGTTGTCTTTCCGGAACCGAGGAAGCCTGTGATTACAGTGGCCGGAATTTTGCCCGTGCGGGCAGAAGTGTCAGTCATGGCGGTGCCTTCGCAGCGATCAGATGGGAGGACCGATCAGCTGAGAGCGCACGCAGACGGCGCGGGGGCGCCGCCTGACCAAGGCGGAACATCCGATTCGCGAAGCGAACCATCCTATCCACTCTCCCCTCCGGCAGCATTGCGGCAGCCGGGCTCAGGACGCATGGCAGACGGAAGCAACCCCTTGCCGCAGGACAGCAACAGGCAACTTACCGACGCTCACACGTCAGCCAATCACTACTGCCGCCACGACGGAGTTCCGCTCTGCCGACTAGACCCGGTCGGAAGAGGGGCGACAATTTGACGGCAGGTCTCCTGGCTTCCGGTTCATCGCTTCCCTCCGCGCCTTCCCAGAACACCCTTCCGGGCGCACCAGTGGCATATCGCGGCAAAGCTCGCCGGTTACAGTTGCGGGTACAGCTGCAGATTCAAAGCTAACGCTCCTCACTGCATTCCCGTTTTAATCCCCCGATAAAGGGGAACCGTCAGAACCTTCGTGTAGGCGCGGCGCGCGCCTCTGTCCAGAGATTTCCGGAAGGCTGGTCTGGCGAAGAACCGCCTTCGCCGTTCACTGCTGTTGAACGGCGAAGGCCTTTCCGGCCCATTCGGCAGGATCGACACCGGACACGGTCTGGGTCACGCGGCCCTCGGGCGTCAGGAAGGTAACCTCGACCGTGACGGGCGAGAGGTTCTTCAGGCCGAAGTGCACCGGGATGGCGCTCTGGGCGTTGTAGCCTCCGCCTGTATGTATCAGCCGCGTGGCGAGGATGTTGCCAGCCCCATCATAAAGACGGACCTCCGCCCCCGGAACAATGCCGGTTCCGGCCTTGTTCAGTACCATGACATTGAGCGCGCGGCCGGCCGCCTTACCGGAAAGCTCGTTACGAAAGACGAAGTGTCCCCCCTCCGGGCCATAGCCGTCAGTCAGCGACAGATCGAGCGCGCCGTCCAGATCATAGTCCACCCAGATGGCGCCATGATCGCCCGCGTTCATGGGATGATCGAGGGGGAGGATATTGCTGAACCCGCCCTTGCCATCATTCAGGTAGAGATAATTGACCGGAACCTGCTCGCCAAAGGGCCCTTCATAGCCGACCACGAACAGATCGAGATGGCCATCATTGTTGAAGTCGCCCCAGTCGCCGCCAACGGCATGATCGGGCTCTGCCACGCCAAAGGCTTCAGTGACATCTTCGAACGTGCCGTCACCCTTGTTGCGATAGAGTTTGTTGGGGCCGTAATTGATGAAATAGACGTCGAGCAGGCCGTCATTGTCGAAATCGCCGACAGCGCAGCCGACGCCGCCTTCCTGCTGCGTGCGGCCTGACGTTTCGATGCCGATCTCAGCGGCAACATCGGTGAAACCTGCGCCATCATTGCGCCAGACGGCATCTTCGGCGCCCGACTGGTTGGTCAGGAAGAGGTCGATCCTGCCGTCCTGATTATAGTCGAACCAGCAGGCGCCGACCGTGGGGCGGGGGTCGCTCGGGCCCTCGCCAGTGAAGACTTCCGTGAACACGCCGTCTGTATTCTGATAAAGCTTGTTCCCGCCGGCACGGTTTGCCGAATAGACATCCAGATCGCCGTCATTGTCATAGTCGATCCAGTTGGTCTGACGGGCCGAGCGGCCGGGGATCGTCAGGCCGATCTCGGGCGCGACATCGGTGAACCCCTGCCCGGCCTCGTTGCGGAAGACGCGGCTGAGTTCTTCCGGCGAGGTGGCACCAGCCATAAGGTCAGGATAGCCATCCCCGTTGAAATCGCCCCAGCTCAGGCCACGGAATTCCGGGCCGGACATTGGCAGGCCGAGGGCTTCGCCGACGCTGGTGAAGACGCCATTATCCTGTTTATAGAGACGGATCGCGCCGCCCTTCACGGAGACGGCGAGATCAAGCTGCCCATCGCCATCGAAATCGGCCCAGGCATTGGAGAGGGAGCCAGCTTCGCCGAAGAGTTCCGGCTGGACCGAAACGAAGGGCAACAGGGGCCCGGCCTCTTCGGCCACCGGAGCGGCAAGCCCGCTCTCGGCAAGCTGAGGCGCTTCAGGCGTTGCCGCGCAGGCAGCCGCCAGCAGCGGAAGCACAGCCGGCAGGTATTTCAGACGATATCGCATGATTTCTGTTCCGTTATCGGATTAACGATTGAGCGGCGTGCGTTCGGAAAGATTGGCTTCCACCTGATCGCGCTGCAGCCAGAGCTCACGGTATTTTCCTTCCGAGAGCATATCCAACTGGTCGCTGTAATGACCGGTGCCGGGCTGGCGGGAGTTGCCATAGCTCATCAGGCCGTAAGCCTTCACCGGCGTCGAAAACTCGATCATCGCCACCCAGGTTTCCCCATGCGTGGGCGTGCGTACGCCTTCGCCGTTCGGGTCCGACCAGGTGATGACATGGAAGGCGCCGAGATTTCCAAAGCCGCCATGGCCAGGCACATCCACATCCTCAAGGATGAAGCGTGAAACTTCGCCATAGACCGGATCGATCCGCCCATATTTCTCCTTGGTGGCGGCAATTGCCTTGCGCAGCTGCCCGACGGCAGCGGCAGGGTCTTTGAGACCCGAAGGCGTGTTGACCGGATCATCCGCCGACCAGGGCACGGCAAATCCTGCCTGCCCCGTCATGCGCGGGCCGGAAAAGAGTTTTGCCCATTCCTCGAAGAGGACACCGGCGCGGTTATCGCTGGAGAAGGTGCGGTCCCAGTCCGACAGGACCTGGACGGCAGCCTGCACATCCGGGTCCGGATCATTGGCGGCAGCGGCCAGAAGATCGGGCAGCACGCGGTCTGCCATCAGCGCATTGGCGGAGAGCTTCAGCTCGACGAAATCGTCCAGGGTGAGGTTTTCTGCCTCCGCCATCATCCGGATGGATTCCTGGGCCCGCATGGAGAGCGGCGTGCGCGGAGCGAGATAGGGCGGGAAGTCTTCCGGCTTGTAAGCGACAGGATAGGTCGCCTCCCATGGCGGATCGTTGGAGTTCTGAATGAATCCGGTCGCAGGGTCTGTCACGCGCGGAAGATCCTCGAAGGGGTGAACCTCCGTCCAGAGATATTCGGACGTATCGCCCGGCACGAGGCCCTGCCAGAAGGCAAGATCGCCCGAAGCGCGCTTGGGCGCGATGCCATTGAAGGTGTATTCGATATGCCCGTCGCGGTCTGCGTAGGAGATATTGAAGGTCGGCACCTGCAGGCGGCTCATTGCGGCGTCGAAATCCGCGTAGCTGTCGGCGGTGACCATGTCGAAATACTGTTCCAGCATGCCGCCCCGGTCGAGGCCGGCAACGCGCAGGGCAACCGCTGTGCCATCGGGCTTGTCGAAGACCGGGCCGTGAACGGTGGAGCGCACGGAGACGGGCACGTCCAGCAGGCTGCCATCTTCCTGGCGCACCTTGTATCCAGTTTCGCGGACCTCGAAGGGCAGCACTTCGCCGTCGAAGAGATAGCCATTATCTTTCAGCGTAAGCTGATAGGTGGTGGCGCCCAGCATTCCGTTGACAGTGTTGGAGATGCCCATCTGCTGGTTGAAGGCAAAGCGGATGACCGGCAGGCCGATCTGTGTGGCGCCATAGATTTCGAAGTCAGGCCCTGTGAGGTGAGCTTCGTAATAGATGAAATATCCCGTGCCCCAGGGAAGGTGCGGGTTTTGCAGCAACATCGTGTTGCCGGATGCCGTCTTGGAGCCCGCGACAGCCCAGGTGTTGGAGCCCTGCTCGGAAAGCTCGGGCGGATCGCCCTCCCCGGCCACCCGGCCAGGGGAGGCAACGTAGATGAAGTTCATCAGGCGGTGGGCATGGGCCACAACATCCACGCCGCTGACGGGAAGAACGACGGCAAGTTCAGGGTCAATCGCTTCGGGATGAGCGGCGGCATACGCATTCATGCCTTCGGCAAAAGCATCGATCTTTGCACGGAATTCCGGTGAATAGGCATCATACCATTTCTGGGAGCGTGCGGGCACGTCGTTCATGACGAGCCATCTGGCGGTCTCTTCATACTCTGCGCCCCAGTATTCGGCGCCCTTGCCGCGCGCTTCGCCATAGAGGCGCAGCACCGTGTTGGCGTGGCTGGCGACCTGCGCCCAGCCATAGCCATAGAATACGGTTTCGGCATCCGGACCATAGATGTGCGGCACGCCATAGGTGTCCCAGAGAATCTCGGCCTGCAGGGGTGCGGGCGCGCTCTCCTCCGCGAGGGCCGACGCAGCGTTTCCGCCGCTTGCGCATCCTGCGAGCCCCAGCTGGGCCATCACCAGGAAGCCGGCCGCAGCCAACCTCAATTGTTTCATCCCTCAAATCCTCTCAATTTTTATCTGCCTGCAGAATGGATATGGCCCGGCAGCAATATGCCGGGCCATAAGCCTTACCTTACCACTTATAGACGCCGCGGACGAACCATGATCCACCCGTGAAGCCGAAGGGTGCGAACGTGTTGTACATGTTAGATCCCGTCGTTGAGCCGGGCGCCGCGATCTCCTGGGGATATTCGTTGAACACGTTGTTCGCCCCGGCAAACACGCTCAACGCTTCGCTGATCGCATAGCCGATCTCCAGATCGGTGATCCAGGCGGGGTCAACGTCATAGTCTGCCGACGGATTGGTTGCGTTCTCGACAGTGTAGGAGCCAAACCGCGTGGTCCGCGCATTGGCCGTGAAGCCGCCGAATGTCCAATCCAGCCCGAGCGTTATCTTGGAATCGGGAATGGCGGTGGTCAGGGCGTTCTGCTTGCTCCGGTCGAATATCTCGATATCTCCCAGGGCCGAGAGCGCCGCAGGATTGTCGATGATGCCGGTGATCTCGGTTTCATTCTTGTTGTAACCGGCCTTGAGGGCGAAATCACCAAAACTGTCCGTCGGCAGCGTGTAGGTCGCCACCACATCGACGCCCTCGGTGCGCGTGTCGATTGCGTTGGTATAGTATTGTCCGCTGATCTCAGCGGGCAGACCGTTGGCCGTCAGGATGTTCTGGATCTGCTGGCCGATGGTCGTCACCCCATCTGCCGACAAACGGGTGTCGAGCGGCGAGAAGGTGGTGGTTACCGCAATCCGGTCATCCACATCGATCCGGTAGGCATCGATGGTGATCGCCAGATTGTTTAGCGGCGTCAGTGTGAAGCCAAAGCTGATATTCTCCGAGGTTTCCGGCACGAGGGGGCTGGCCCCCAGGGCGATGGCCGCCGCGGAATTGACCGGCAGGTTCTTCAGCAGCAGCAGTTCGTTCTCACCGTCCCCGTCGAGATCGCGGAACTGGCTCGTGGTGGAGGAATAGGCTTGCTGGGCCAGGGTCGGCGCCCGGAAGCCCGTGTTGAAGGAGGCCCGGGCTGCCAGCCAATCGGTGAATTCATAACGGCCGTTGAGCTTGTAGATCAGCTCCTCGCCCGCTTCGTCATCGAAGCTCTCAAAGCGCAGGGCGCCGGACAGGAACAGCTTATCCGTCGCGCTCCAACCAAGTTCGCCGTAGACGGACAGGTTGTTGCGGTCAATCGATCCGGCATCATCCGGACGGAAGCCGGGTGTAGCCTGCGAGCCGGGGGTCTGCAATTGCCCGGCGAACTGCTGACCCACCGGGCGCACATAGGTGCCGGCGGCCCAGCTGGCTTCTTCGCCTTCCTCGATTTCATACTTCTCAAGACGATGCTGCAAGCCGAAAGACACCTGCAGTTCACCGGAGCTGCCAAGGTCATAGGGGCGGGTTGCGTCGAACGAATTGACCCATTCGGACGAGATCAGCCGGCCGACTTCGAAATGCGTCGGGCTCGCCGGGCCAAGGCTGGCATTGAGGCCATTGTCGTTTTCCCAATCGGTGAGGTCGATCCCGTAATTGGACGACAGATCCCAGTCCCATCCGCTGTAATTTCCACGAATGCCGCCAGCAATCTCGAAATCGTCTTCATAGATCGTGAGACGCGGTCTGAAGCCGTTGGGATAAACTTCCGGCAGGGAGGCAATGTTGTTGGGCGCCCGATAGGACCAGTCAAGTACGGACGTCCGCGCGCCATAAGTGCCAAAGGCGTAGAGTTCGAGGCCATTGGTTTCATAGCCAAGGTTCACGCCGAAGGTGTGGGAGGTCTGCGGGAAAGCGCCGTAGTTCGTCGTCACGAGCCGGTCAATGCTCGCTTCGCGGGGATCGCGTGAGCCATCTGAAAGCAGCGGATAGAGATTTACTGTATCGGCAATCGGCACTGCGCGGTTGGAAGCGTTGCGATCCATATAGCTGTAGGAAAAATGCGCGAAACCGGACTCGCCGAGGGCATAGCCCTGGTTGAGCGAGCCCGTCAGGAACTCGCCGTCCGAACGGTCGAAATTCTCGCCGAAGCTGACCGAGGCCTCGCCGCCTTCAGAGCTATCCTTCAGGATGATGTTGATGACGCCGGCAATGGCGTCGGAACCATACTGGGCCGCCGCGCCATCGCGCAGCACTTCGATACGCGCAATCGCCGAGGACGGGATCATGTTGAGGTCAACACCCGCAGCGCCGTTATAGAGCGACGAGACCGAGTTGATCAGTGCCGTCTTGTGGCGGCGCTTGCCGTTGACGAGGACCAGGGTGTGGTCGGGGTTCAGGCCGCGCAGGCCGCCCGTGGCGATCACTGTGGCCGTGCCACCGCCTGCGCGGGTCGGCAGGTTAAAGGACGGCACAAGATACCGCAGGGATTCAAACACGCCCGTGGGGCTGCCCTGCTGAATGTCATCGGCGGAAAACACATCGATCGGCGTCGGGCTGTCGATGATCGAGCGCGGCGCGCCGCGAACACCGGTCACAATGACTGTTTCCTGGACGCTGACACTATCCTCTGCGGGACTACTTGCCGGGACCGGCGTGGGTTGCGGCGTCGTGGTCGCCGCCTGCGCCATCACTAAAGGGCGGGCCGGGCTGCGGCCCTCCTCGACCGAGGCGAGTTGGAGAGTAAGAGCGCCGCTTTTGTGTGTCTGAACGGTCAGGCCCGTACCCGTCAGAAGGTTGCTCAGGGCCTGCTCGGGCGGAAACATGCCCTGAACAGCGGCAGACGTCTTGCCATTCACCAGTTCGACAGGCGCCACAATCACCATGTGCGACTGTTCGGAATATTTCACCAGCGCCTTGGCCAGCGACTGGGATTCGATCTCAAATGCCGCCGGTGAGCTGGTGGCTATCTGGGCGGAGGCCGATGCCAATTGCAAAGCAGTCACCGAGACTGCGCTCGCCAGGCTGACCCGGAGAAGTGGATGAAGCGTCTTGCGCATGTATGTGTAACCCCGATACGGGCGCCCCCTGCAGGCGGCCCTCATGAATGAGGACGAGCGTGCGGCAGCGATTATCCAAAATAAATGAGGTTCTGCGTTGAATGTTTCTTACACATGCCCGGATATGCGCATGTTTTAAGCAGGGCTCACCCAACTTTTAAGCGCGCCTGGGAGTTGGGCGGGGTTACGAGCCCCTCAGAACAATCCTGCCGGGTTCAGAATAATCCGCCACCAGACCATACGTCACCTCAAGGCCTGCGGCGAACTGGTCGATCTTTTCCACGCTGAAGGCTGCCGTCATCCTCAGGTCGCCGATACCTTCTTCGTCCAGGATGATCTGGCGGCGGCTGTAACGATTGGCGTCCGATACAATCTCGGCGAGGCTGGCGTTTTCATATGTCAGCCATCCGCGCCGCCAGGGCGCCGCTTCTGCCGGCTCTATGGCGCCGAGCATAGCCTCCACCGACCCGATGCGCGCCACGACTTCATCGCCCGCCCGCAGCACATTCTTCTCTATCACCTCGCGGGTCGCCTCGGCCTGCTCAGGCGTGTCCGCCTGCAGCACTTCGACAACCCCCTCCACCACCGCGATCCTTACCGTCTCAGGGCCCTGGCGCACATCGAAGCGCGTTCCCACCACGCGGATCAGGCGGTCCCCCACCTCGACGTAAAAGGGACGCGCCGGGTCCGACGCCACGTCAAAGAAGGCCTCCCCTTCCTGGAGCTTCACGATGCGCATCGTGTCGGTAAAGGCCGGTTCGATACGCGAGCGGGCGCCGAGCGTCACGACGCTGCCATCGCCCAGATGGATATCGCGGATTTCCGCAATCATCGTTTCATAGGCCGGATCGGCCACAGACGAACCGCGCAAGGAGGCGCCCAAGCCGATCACCGCGCCGCCCACGACCACCACCATCATGGCAATTGCCGCGATCAGCTGTTGAGGCCGGTGAACAAGCGGGCGCCAAGCAGGCGCCGGAACTGGCCCGGGGGTGATCTCGACATCGCCCAGCTCGGGGATCAGCGCCAGATCGCTCATTAATTTTTCATAGCGGCGGAAGGCTAGTGCGTGGACATGGTCTGCGGCGAGCCAGGCATTGAACTCTGCGATCTTCTCTGGCCGCGCATCGCCGGAATGCAGGTAGACCGCCCAACTGCGGGCGGCCGCCTCTATCCGGTTTTCCTTGCAGTTGTCCTGAGTCACGTCAGATAGCCCATCCCCCGGCCGGTTAGAATTTCGATCAGCTTTTCAACGCTGCCGAGAGCGAAGCAAGCGCCGATTCCATCTGACGGTAGACATCCCCATATGACCAGCCCGTTTCCCTGACAATCTGCTGGTAGGTGTATCCCCGGTGCCTATGGAGGCTGAGTACAACTTTCTGCTTGTGCGGCAACTGATCAATGGCGCGCCTTACAATCTCCAGCCGCTCCATGTCCAGCAGAGCGCGCTCGGGCGAGATATCATCCTGCCCCGCATTGAGGAGTTCAGCCTGCACCGACCGGGCATAGGCAGCGTGGCGCCCATTCCGGCGCTTGTGGTCCAGGACGATGTTCCGGGCCGTCACCAGCAGCAAGGCCCGCGGATTGCGGACCTGCACAGCCTCGCCAAGCTCTGCAAACCGCGCGAAAGCAGCCTGCGCCACATCTTCGGGTTCGGGCGGCCCGGAGCCGAATGCCCTCCGGAGCTGCTGGCAGAGATCCTTCCAATAGGTCCGGTATAGTTCCTCAATGGCAACCGCATGTGACCGGCCGCCCCCGGATGGCGCCGGCCGGCCGCTCTGGTCTATTGGCAGAGACCCCACAGGTGAATTGCTCACGTCCACGCCCGCATCTGTTCAACATCTGAATTGCGTGGCCTTGTTCCTGCTGGGCATCAAGGCTTCGCACCGGATATACTTTTGGAAGCTGCCCGCTGCGCATAATCCAGTCAATGAGCATCTCGAATGGGCGGATTCTCTACGTCTCAACGTCTTTGGGCCCAATCCGCGAAATATCACCCGTCATATTCCGGATAGAGATCAGTTTATCTGCCGGACGGCTATCGCGGGCGCTCCGGGCTTGGAGGCGTAACGGCACGCAGGACCAGCCCCCACGCGCCTCCCCGGCCTCATCCAAGCGCGGACCCGCAATGCAATTGACAATCATTATCATTCGCACTAGCTCACGTCCTTTCTGAAGCCTCTTCCGACGGAGAGGCGTTTGCGGGGACTAGGATGCTTCTGAAACTTTTCAGCGCCGCCAGCGTCGGTGCACTACTCATGACCAGCGCGGCAAATGCCGAAACGGAAGATGCGCCCGAAACCGAGACGCAGCGGACACTGGAAGCTATTATCGTCAGTGGGGAGAAGATCGACCGGTCCCTTCAGGAGACGACCACGAGCGTCTCGGTCACCACGGCGGCGCGGATTGAGGCTGAGAACATTCTCTCCCTATCAGATATCATCAACCGGACAGCCAATCTTTCGGAGACCTATGGGTCATCCGGCTTCACCATTCGCGGGATCAACAACGCAAACGTTTCAGGCGGCGGCGCCTCGGGACTGGCAACGGTATTCGTCGATGGTGCGCCCATTCCGGAGGGGGTCATCTTCAATTCGCCTGCAGACATGTGGGACATTGCCCAGGTAGAGGTTCTGCGCGGCCCTCAATCCACACTTCAGGGCCGCAACTCCCTTGCCGGGGCAATCGTCATGCGGTCTCAGGACCCGACGGACGACTGGAGCTTCAAGGCCAGAGCGCAGACGACCGATGCGGACGACACGACATTCGCTGCGGCCGGTGGCGGACCTATCATCCCCGGCGAACTCGGCTTCCGGATTGCCTATGAAGACCGCCAATCGGATGGCTTTGTCTACAACCCCACCCGTCAAGAAGACGACAATCCGCTTGATGCCCAGACACTCCGCACAAAGCTTATGTGGACACCTGGCGCCCTGCCCGGCCTGACCGCACGGCTTGGCTGGACCCACAGTGACCGCAAGTCGGGATACATGTATTCGTATAACCGGACTGACGTTCCTGATTATTACAACAACCGGGTGGACCTGTCCGACTACCCCAATTCCAGCGACATCACTTCGGACATTGTCAATCTCGAGCTTGACTATGACATCTCCGATCGCCTGACCCTGTCGGGCGTCACATCCTGGAGCAAATTCGACAAGCTGGCGAGTTATGACGGCGATTACGGGCCTGACCCTATCTCCTGGGGGAACCACGATCAGAAAACAGACTCGCTGACCCAGGAGATTCGCCTGGCCTATCAGGGCGACCGCCTGAAGGGCCTGATTGGCGGATATTATTCCGACCGGGATGAAGCCTCCCTCCTCTCATCACTGACCAATGTGAACACGCCTGTCGGAACGATTGCCGCCCTCTTGCAGATGAACGGGCTGGATGCGGCCACCGCCAGCGCCCTTGCAAGCCTTTATTATACCCAGCTGCCTGTGATTCCTGTCGACTATCATTCCGACGCGAATACCGAGATCCAAACCACAGCGTTCTTCACTGATTTTTCTTACGATCTTACCGGCAAGCTCACCTTTGTCGGTGGCCTGCGCTATGATCGGGAGACCAACCAGCTTGATCTCGTGCAGGATGCCGTCTTCGTCGGAACTTATCCGAACCCGGATGATTTCGGATCCGTGGGTTCGCCGCTCTGGACAGCAATTTACGGGATCAATCTGGGCGTCGCCGATCTTGTGGGTCAGGCGGCGGGATCTGCCCCGCCAACCGAGCGCACGTTCGAGGCTTGGCTTCCCAAGGCGGGGCTGACCTATCACTGGACGGATGATCTCAGCACCAGCTTCGTGATCCAGCGCGGCTACCGGTCTGGGGGCACCATGGTCAATGTGGCCCGCTCAACGATGGTGCCTTACGACTCCGAGTACACCTGGAACTATGAAGGGTCGGTCCGCTCGGTCTGGCTTGACGGCGCCCTTACCGTCAATGCCAACGCCTACTATGTCGACTGGACCGATCAGCAGGTGCTCGTCCAGCTTGGCCTTAATGACTATGACTACCAGACCATCAATGCTGGCAAATCCCATCTCTATGGCGGCGAGTTGGAAGCAAGCTACCGGCCCGGCGGCCAGTTCGATATGTATGCCTCTCTCGGCTATACAAAGACGGAATTTGATGAGTTTGAAGTCTCGGTCGGTGAAACCTTCGGGGACCTTTCAGGCTCGGAGTTTGCCTATGCGCCGCATTGGACTTTTGCAGCGGGCACCAATTATCACTGGGACAATGGCCTGACCGGAAACCTCAATCTGAACTACCGGACGGGGTCCTATTCCTCGACGGGAGTTGATCAGGAAGACTCGAAGGTGGACGGGCGGCTCCTCGTCAATGGGCGCTTTGGCTATGAAAGCGATCACTGGGGTGTTTTCCTGTTTGGGAACAATCTCTTTGACGAAGCCTACGTCCAATACAATCAGGACACGACCAATCGCGCGATCCTTGGCGCCCCCCGCGTTCTGGGCATCAGCCTGGAGACCCGCTGGTGACCGAAGCCGGGCTGACCTTCGCGACGGCCACCGTGATTGCCTTGGCTGGCGTAGTCTCCGGCGCGCTGCTGAAGGGCGCCTGGCAGCGGCGGAGCCCACAACGCCCATGGCTCATTCTGGCCGGCTGGGCCTTGCTGGCCGCCTCTATCCTGGGGCCGGCCTTCTGGCTCGGATCGGCGCGCGGCGTGTTCATCGCGCTGGCAATGGCCCCGCTTGGGGCCTTCGCAATCGTGTTGCTGAACCTTGAGCGGCGTCAGAGCCGGGCCCGCAAGGCCCGTGACGCCGCGCTCGAACCCTCCGACCGTCCGTCGAGTGCGTGGCGCGGCTGGCTGCGCGTGCTGCTGGCCGGGCCCCTCGGAATGGCAGCCGCCCTGGGTGTTGCGATTGCCTATACCGTCTGGGTGCCCGGTGTTCCGCAGACGAGGCTCATCACAGGGGGCCTGCTTGTACCCGTGCTCTGGGGCGCAGCCATGGCCTGGACATTATCCGATGATAGAATTCTTCGCGCGGCGGCCCTTCTTGCGGGCGTCACCGTTACCACCTTTACGGCCGCTTTCCTGAAAGGCTTCACCTGATGAATGCGCCGGAAACCCTTCCCAAGCAGCAGAAACGCTCTCAGGGGCGCGCGATCTGGCCGAAGATCCCGGCGGGGTTTGTGCGCGCGGTTCTGGCAGGACATTCCGCGCTTGGCCTAGCCTTTGCGGCCCTCATCTACCTTGTTTGCCTGTCCGGAACCGTCGCCGTTTTCATTCAGGAATTCGAGCGCTGGGAACGCCCGGCCGCCACCCCGCTCACGCAGGTGTCTCCTGATGCCATCCAGGCGGCCCTTGAAACGGCGGCAGCCGAGCTGAATGGCCCGATCGAACACGCCTATATCACCCTGCCCCGGCCTGGGTTCCCGCGGTTCGAACTGCACGCTGAAACAGAAGGGCACGCAGAAGAGCGCGGCTGGCTGTTCAACGCCGAGGGCCATATCCTCTCCGATGCCAGCACGCCATGGTCGGATTTCCTGGCGCGCCTGCATATCTATCTTCACCTGCCCCAGGCTTGGGGGATGTTCATTGTCGGATTGACGGGGGTTGCCCTTCTTTCCTCTCTGATCTCGGGCCTGTTTGCCCATCCCCGCGTCTTCAAGGATGCCTTCAGTCTACGGATCGGCGGATCAAAGCGCCTCCAGGAAGCCGATATCCATACAAGAATCGGTATTTGGGGGCTTCCCTTCCATATCATCATATCGCTGACCGGCGCGCTGTTAGGCCTCCTGACGATCATCGCCGCCGTGCTGGCGCTGGTTCTCTTCAAGGGCGACGTGAACAAGGCCTATGATTATTTCCTGCCGCCCCACCCGCCGGAAGATACTACGCCCGCCCCCTTGCCCGACCTGCCCGCGATGCTGGCGCGTGTCAGCGAAGCCGCACCCGCCACGACCCCGCGCTACATCTTTCTTGAACATCCGAACGAACGCGGCCAGTCCACCCTGATCACGGCGTCCCGCCCACACCGGCTTTCACGGGGCGACAATTTCTATTTCGATAGTTCCGGATCGCTTATCCGGGCAGACCGGCTGGACGAAGCAACCCTGGGCGAGCGTATTTTCGGCGTGCTCGCACCTCTGCATTTTGGCTGGTTCGGGGGCGTGCTGGTCAAGCTGGCCTATGGTGTGCTCGGTCTGGGCCTTACGCTTGTAACCGTCAGCAGCGTGTCTGTCTGGCTGGCCCGGCGGCGCGACAAGGGCCGGCCTGCGCCGCGCTGGGAGCGCATCTGGATCGCCTGCATCTGGAGCCAGCCTCTCGCTTACTCCGCCTCTGGCATTGCGGCGCTCCTGGCGCCGGCATCCGCCTCGGCCTTCACTATTGTTGCAGTCTGGCTTCTGGCTACCCTGCTCGCACTTGGAACAGCAGCCCTGTGGCCAGCCAAGATAGTGTCGGCGCGCCTCCGCCTTGCCAGCGGCGCGCTTCTGCTTTGCCTGCCAGCGATACATGCCGCCATGAACGGCGCACACACCAGCGACCCCATGGCCTGGATCGTCAATGCCTGTCTTGCGGCGACGGGCCTTGTCCTGATCGCGAGCGTTCTGAAGCGAGGCGCCGGAGAAACACCCCGCCCCGCCTGACAGCCATCTCTAACTGTATTGCGGGCAACAGCAGCCGTGGCACTCAATAGTAAATATATGCCGCAAGGATCGGCCCTGCATTCGCCGGGAACGCAAACAAGTTGAGCAGAAATGCCTGCGAACTTGGCACGCAGCCGGTCCAGCGCCTTTACCCGCCTGCATCGCCGGCCTATACCTCCGTTTACGGAGTTTGCGGCTAGACAGCCCTGCCAGCTCTCCGGCTTTCCTGGCTGCGCCCGGTTCCCCAGGATGGAGAGACCGGGTAGTGCCCCTGCATTCAGGGGGAAGCCCGGGATTGGCCCACCACAGTTAGCATCTGACCCCAGTGAAAGAGCCAAGAGCCGATTTGCTAATCATTGTGAATGTGTCTCAACACGGGGAAGACCATGCTCATCAAGACCTTGAAAGTACCACTCCTCGCCAGTTGCTCTGTTTTGGCAATCGGCCTGTTTCCATGCCTTGCCGCTGCCCAGGAAGCGGAGAACTCGGACTCTGCGCTGGTCAACGAAACCATCCTGGTTACGGCTTCCAAGCGGGAACAGTCGCTCCGGGAAGTTCCAGGATCCATTTCCGCGCTCTCCGAATCGGCGCTTCAGGATCTGAACGCGCAAAGCCTTTCCGATTATATCACGCGCATTCCAGGCGTCGTATTCAACGACTATCAGCCCGGGGTTTCGGAAGTAGTGATCCGCGGGGTCGCCTCAACGACGTATCATGAGGCCAACCAGACGGCGACGGGCTACTATCTCAACGAAATCCCGCTGATCGAGCCCGGCTTCCCTCTGGTTATTCCAGACGTTGACTCTTTCGATCTGAAGCGCGTCGAGGTTCTGCGCGGCCCGCAGGGTACACTGTTTGGATCGTCCTCCCTCGGCGGCGCCATCAATTATGTTGCCAAGGAAGCCGACCCCAGCGGGATGGAGGCGGCCCTGGAAGGCATGATCGCGTCAACCAAGGGCGTGGACGAACTGTCCTATGCGGCCAAGGGCATGATCAACCTGCCCGTGATCAAGGACAAACTCGCGGTCCGCCTGGTGGGGCTGCAACGTTTCGACTCGGGCTACCTTGACAATACGCTGCTGGGAGAAGACGGCAGCAACGATCTGGATGTGGATGGTCTGCGCGCCTCTGTCGTATACACACCGAACGAGACGACCCGCATCTCCGCCTTGAGCATGTATCAGAAATACAGCCTTGATGACCAGACATATGTGCTGTTCGGCGCCGATCCGGAGACCTATGAACGCGCCACCAATGTGGCAGAATATCAGAACACGGACTTCATGCTTCACAGCCTGCGCCTGGATCAGGAGTTTGATTTTGCAACCCTGACCGTCGTAGGATCCTATGTTGAAAAGTCCGCCGACCTGGCATTCGACTATTCGATTTTCGGCGGCAACGACCCGCGCACAAATACCCCTCTTCTCTCGTCCGGCTCGGGCGAGTCGACGACCGACTATCTGGAAGTCCGCCTCACTTCCCCGGATGAAGGCCGGCTGACCTGGATCGTCGGGGCCAACTATACGAAGCTCAAGTCCGAGAATACTGACGCGCTCTATCTGGAAGGCATTGCCGCCTATATCGACGCCAATCCGGCTGAATTCAACAATCAGCCCGGCAGCCTCCTGGCTCCCGGCGACTTGTCAGAGCGGACGGTCAGCTCCAATTCGGTGACCGAACAGGCATTGTTCGGTGAAATCAAATATGCGTTCTCTGATCAGCTTTCGCTTACGCTGGGAGGACGCCTCTTCGAATACGAATCCAGCCCGCGCCTGACTTACCTGCCCAACGCAAACCTTATCGACCCGTTCGACTACCAGCCTCCGGCGGGAAAAGAATCGAGCTTTGTGCCGAAGGTTTCGCTGACCTACACCCCGAACGATGACATAATGGTATATGCTCTCTATTCTGAGGGTTTCCGGATTGGTGGGGTTAACGTCTATTCGGTCGCCTCCCCCGATCTCCCGCTGGCCTTTGGCAGCGATGCCACCAAGAACTATGAGATCGGCACACGGATCGACCTGATGAATGACAGGATTTTCCTGGATGCCACCGTCTATCATATCGATTGGGAAGACGTTCAGGCCCGCCTGTTTACCAGCGATTACAGGGCTTACACCGTGAATGGCGGCGGCGCCGAAATTGATGGCGTTGAGCTGGTTGCCACGATTGCCGCCACCCAGCAGCTCAATCTGTCGACGAGCATTTCCTATAATGATGCCCGCCTTTCCAGCCTGCTGCCCGGCGAGAATGCGCCCGCTGGAACCCGTCTTCCGGGCGCGTCGGAATGGACCATCGCGAACACAGCGTCCTACCGGTTCGACACGCTTCCCTGGCAGCCCTTCGTGTCCCTGAACCACCGCTACCTTTCCGAAGCCCCGGTGGATTTTGCCGGCAGCCTGGAAAAGGGCGACTACCATATCTTCGACCTCAATGCTTCCTTCGACGTGTCGAGCAATGTCCAGCTCAGCCTGTTCGCAAAGAACCTTCTTGATGAATATGGAATCCTGAATGCGCCCTTTGCCTTTGCTGGTTCGGTAACCCGGCCACGCAGCATCGGCATGTCTCTTCGGTACAATTTCAACTGATCTGATTATCGCCCAAGAAGGAGCGGCGGACGTTTACTCCACGTCCGCCGCTCCTTTTTTGTCCGGCGTTCCTAGTCAAATGCCCTGATGAAAGCGGCGACATTGTCTCCCAGCGCCGCCACATTATAACCGCCCTCCATGACAATAACGGTCGGCAGGCGCAGGCTGGCAATGGCCTGGCTGAGGGTGGCGAAATCCTTGTGCAGGATCCTGAAGTTCGAGATCGGATCATCCTCAAAAGTATCCGCGCCAAAAGACAGCACCAGGAAATCTGCGCCCCATCTGGAAATCGCCTCCAACGCAATGCCCAGCGTTTTCAGATAAGCGTCTATCTCTGTTCCGTGCGGCAAGGGCAGGTTCAGATTGCTGTCTCCAGCGCCCCGTTCATCTGCATGCCCCCAATAGAATGGATAGTCCGTCTGCGGGTTGGCGTGGATCGACACAAAGAGCACGCCGGGATCTTCATAGAAAATGTCCTGGGTTCCGTTTCCGTGATGATAGTCGATATCGAGGATCGCGACCCGCTTCCGGCCGAGGTGTTGCGCGTGCCGGGCCGCGATCGCGGCATTGTTGAGATAGCAGTAACCGCCCATATAATCACGGCCGGCATGGTGTCCCGGCGGCCGGCAGAGCGCAAAGGCACTCCTGGCGCCAGTTTCCTGGATATGGGCCACGGCCGCCACGGCAGACTGCGCGGACCAGTACGCAGCGCTCCAAGTATCCGCCGTAATCGGGGTTGATGCATCGAAACTGAACTGGCCCATTTTGGCATCGATGCGGACGAGATCCGCGATCCGGCGCCGGACGACCGGAAAGGTATAACCGATCGCATCGCCTGTCCTTCCGGCGGTGAGCCATTGGCTGTGCGCGGTCTGCAGAAATTCCAGATACCGCGCATCATGCACGGCGAGCAGTGGCTCCATACCCTGATCGGCCGGCACCTCGAGCGCCGGGAACTGGCCGGCGATGTGTTTCACACGCTCAGGCTTTTCATTGTAGGGAACCCATTCTCCATTGTGGAGTTCGCGCAGGGGTGCATGAAAGGTCTGGCGGGGGTCGAAATAGACGATCAAGGCGCACTCCTGCATCGTGATGGGGACAAGCAGAAGAGGTTAGCCGAGACCAGGGCGGCCCGCTATGACGGGACAGGCCAAAACTTCACTGGAAAGGGCACGCCCCGGGCCAAACCCCGCCGGCTCTTATCGGTCCAGACCGCCTGCGGGCTGAACTTGCTGATCTTTGACGCTTAAGGGCGCAGTAATCTGCAGCAAAGCCGCGCGCGTCTCGAGAAAGGCTGACCGCAATTCTCTCCTGCCCATACCGGACTGGGCCACTGACAATTCGCCGTGGGCCAACTGCATGTATTCCACGCTTTGCCTGGCGTTTACTCTACCCAACGCTGCGTTTGCCGAATTGTTCAGTAATTGTTGGGGTGAATTTTATCCGCCTACTGATTTCTTCAGGAGGGGCAATTCTGCGCTCATTCTGCGCTGACCAGAAAAATTACGCACCGTTCCGGAACCGATACAGGTTTCGTGCGCTGTTGGCAGAGCATGTAAAATGCCCTCACCGGACCCGCGGCTCGCTACCGCGTGAAGCGTGTATGTGGACAACGGCCATGCTGCCGCGAGCGACGGCGGCATTCACGGGAGACTGATCGATGGCAGCAGGGGCCGCTACCGAACGCCGCGCCTGGCACCGGGCCTATCTCTTCTTTTCGACACTTGCCGGCGTTCTGGGCCTTGCCATGTCAGGGCTCGGTCTATGGCTCGCCGTGCTTGGGGGCACGCTCTATTATCTTCTGACAGGTCTGGTCCTGCTTGCCGCGACGGCCTTCAGCTGGCGGGGAGAGGATCGCATATCCCTCCTCCTTTACGCGGCCGGGTTTGCCGGAACCGTCGTCTGGTCTTTGATGGAAATTGCCGGAAAGGGCTGGTTACCGGCCTGGGGCATTGATCTGGCAGGGCGCATTGGCCTTCTTGGGGGGCTGGTCGCTGCCATTGCCCTCAGCTGCCTCATGTGGTGCGTTCCTCCGGGCAGGCCGCTTCGCCGGTTTGGCCTGGTTTCCCTGCTTGGCGCAGCCGTCGCGGTGGCCGCACTTGTCCTGATTTATTGGGAACGGATCGAAGCGGCCGGCCCCGCGCGCCAGTTGGCCATAGCCGACGGATCCCCTGGTAATTCACAGGCGGAAGCCGGCGCAGACTGGCGCGCCTATGGCGGCACGCCCGGCGGCCGGCGCTACTCGTCCCTGAGCCAAATATCCGTCGCGAATGTAGCGGGGCTGGAAGAGGCATGGACCTTCCAGACAGGCGACCTGAATCCGAATGAAGGCCGTGTGTTCTATTCCTCTCAGAATACGCCGATCAAGGCCGAGGATTTTCTTTATATCTGTACACCTACAAACAAGGTCTTTGCTCTTGATCCGGGATCGGGCGAAGTGCGCTGGAGTTATGATCCCGGCGTTCCGCACACATCCATGGAAGCCCTTTTTTCAGCCGCCTGCCGCGCCGTGGCGTATCATGATGATGGCGAGCCAGCCGGCCGGCCCGAGGCAATCGACCACATGCCGGCGGTGGAAGGCGCCATCGGCGCCGTGCCTCGCGGCGGAAGCCAATGCCACCGGCGTGTTTACGTCTCTACCGCCGACGGCCGCCTCATCGCGCTCGACGCTGTTGGCGGGTTCCTCTGCGAGGATTTTGGCGAGGGCGGAACAGTAGATATGACAGCTGGGATGGGCCTGCGTGCGCCTGGCTTTGCGTCCAACACGTCGGGCGCAACGGTCGCTGGCGGGCTTCTGATCCTTGGCCAGCAGGTCAGCGATAATCAGCGGCGCGACGCCCCCTCCGGCGTGGTGCGCGCCTACGATGCCCGCACCGGAGAGCTTCGCTGGGCGTGGGACGCCCTGCGCCCCGATCCGCAGGCGCCGCTGGCCCCCGGTGAAATTTATCCGCGCGGCACACCGAATGTCTGGAACGTCGTTTCAGCAGATGACTCCCTCGGGCTCGCTTTCCTTGCCACCGGCAATGCGGCGGCTGACCAGTGGGGCGGCAACCGTCAGGCAGAAGAAGACCGTGTCACTGACGCCGTTATCGCCGTCGATCTGGAGACAGGTGCCGAACGGTGGGTCTATTCAACGATTACGCACGACCTGTGGGACTATGATCTGGGCGCCCAGCCGGTTCTGGTTGACGTGACCATCGAAGGGGTGGCGCGCCGGGCGATCCTGCAGGCGAGCAAAACCGGTAATCTGTTCCTGCTTGATGCTCTCACGGGCGAGCCATTGCGGCCTGTCGAACCCCGCCCCACGCCCCAGGGCCCGCCCCCTGGCGATTGGGTCGCGCCGACCCAGCCACAGTCCGTCTTTTTCCCCAATATCGGGGGCGTTCCCGGGCGCGATCCCGAACAGATCGACGCCCGGCACGCTTTCGGCCTCACACCGGTCGATGCCGCGCTGTGCCGGATCAGCTTTCACCGCCACCGCTATGAAGGGATGTTCACGCCCCCCACACCCGAGGGCGAAGGCATGCTGCTCTTTCCCGGCACGGTGGGCGGACTAAACTGGGGCGGCGTGGGCTATGACCCTGACCGCAGGTTGATTATCGCCAATAATTCCCGCCTGCCAAATCGCGTTGTGCTCCATCCCCGCGATGAGGTCAGCGATCTGCCCGTGGGATCGGGGGGCGCCCGTCCCGATCAGGCCATTGCGCCCCATGCCGGCACGCCTTTTGGTGTAACCCGGCCTATCTGGTGGTCGCCATTGAAGGTCCCCTGCATCTCGCCGCCCTGGGGCTACATATCTGCGATCAGCCTTGATACTGGTGAGATCGTCTGGTCACGGCCTTTGGGAACGGGCTTTGATACCGGCCCGCTGGGTATCCCCACCTTCCTCAAGATCCCCACAGGCACGCCGAATCTCGGCGGGCCGCTGGTCACCGCTGGCGGGCTGACCTTCATCGGGGCCGCACAGGACAACTTCTTGCGGGCGTTTGAAACAGAAACCGGCAAGCTGGTCTGGGAAGCGCGCCTGCCGGCAGGGCCGCAGGCAGGCCCCATGACCTATGAGCATGAGGGCCGCCAGTACGTCGCGGTCTCGGCCACCGGCCATGCACGGTTTGAAACGACGCCTGGCGATTATCTCAAGGTATACGCGCTTCCGGAAACCCGGTAGCGGGCACCTTCAAGGAAGAGCGCTTAGCAGAAATTCAGGGTTTGTCTTCACTGGGCGGCATGACGGAAGAGCGCACGTCTCGCAGGATCGTCCGGATTTCTGCGGTGTAGCCTGCGGCGGCCGCAAAGGCATCCACCGGAACGGCGCCAGGATCCTCTTGCGCGTCCTGGGGCGGAAACGGTTCCCACAGGTCCGCAAGCAACCGCGCGGCCTGGTCTGCCGGTAGTTCCTTCACCAGCCACATCAGCACCCGGCGCTGAGCTGTCAGCCTGGCTTCCAACTCTTCCATCCCGATCGGTTTCATCGTCCGCCCTCCATTTCCCTTGCGGCGCTATGGGTCTGGCCGCCCGTCGGCGAAAGCCGCCTGCGCCGCGCCGCCTGCCGGATCGGGCAAGCCGGCGAAATCTGGCAACACTTCATAATCTATGGGCTTATACCGGAAATTGTTGGATTGCCCGGCAGAGCAGCTGGTCAACCCGACAATCATATCCATCCGGGCCCGGAAGACAATGGAGTTGCCCGGCCGGCTCAACGGCGGCAGCACCCTGATCTCTCCACTGTCTCCGTCTACGGCCACATTCATGAAGCAGTTGAAGGCAATGGGAATCCGGTCGGGCGAAATACCCCAGGGCCTCAGAACACGCTCCAGATTCTCCTGACATCCGCCAGACGGGGACTCCTCGCCATAGATGATGCGGAACGTGTCTCTTGAGCAGGGAGTCAGGGTGAAATCGTGCCGGCCGACCTCATCGGCGACGATATCGAACATTTCCCGGCTCCTGTTCGAATAGAGGCAGTCGCCGGTCGTGAGATATAGCCGGCTGGCATAATCCAGCGATCTGCCGGAAGATAAAAACTCCCCTGTATCGGCGGCGGAAAAGGCAACCATATCGCTGACCTGTTCCCCTTCCGGATCGGTCACTTTCAGATATTGCCCCGCCTTGATCAGAAAGGCGGCGCCGGATTTCGGAGGAATGCGCTGCATGGTCTATACCTTTGGTTTGAAGGGGCAGGTCCAGTCGTCGCCGACAAGCCGCCCGGAATATTGGCGAGCCTCGGAACGCTCCCCAAAGTCAGTCAACATGGGATTTACAGACCCTGCGCTGGCTTTCTCCCGCTCGCGGATGATGGATTTCATCTGATCAAAGCGCCCATCCGTCCGTAGACGCTCAAACTGGTCGTGAGAATTGAACACCAAGGCAGGATGGCTGAACCGGCGGGCTGGCCGCGAGGCCCCCGGGTGAAGACCGATCACGAAAAATGCCTCACCACACACGCTGACGGAAAAATGAGGCGAAGAGGGATCCGGTGAGGTTCCCTCCGCCCAGGGCGCGCCGGTGACAGCATCCAGATTATGCAGACACTGCAACCGGTTCCAGAGTGCTTTTTCGAAGGCGGCCTCGGACAATGTGTCCGGCCCCCGGAAGATCGCGGTGAAAGACTGCACAACCGGGCCGGTTTTGTCGAGGTTGCGAATGAAACCGAGCAGATCTTCCCGCAACTCTATATCATGTGCGGGGGTAGTGATGTCTTCATAGAGGCCGACAACAAGCTCATTCCGGGCCAGCGCGGATTTGGCGCCGACGCAGGGAAAGCTGTCGGACCGGATGAATTCTGTAAGTTCATCTTTATACTCGTTTGTGTCCGAAAGGGTTATCATGGCAAACCTGATCTGACTTTGACATTGGGTGCACAAAAACGCTGCAGTCCCAAAGAGGTTCCTGACGCTTCTCAGACTCTCCTTCATGAGGCCCCCTTGTACCCCAACTCCTTGTTCACTGGCGGGTTCCAGGCCTGCGGATATATGTGTTTATTCGCTCTGGCTTTGGCGGGCGCGGATCGACTTGCCCGGTTCGATATCGCGGCCGGGATAGAGGATCACACGGTCGCCCTCGGAAAGACCGGACGCCACAACAGCGTAACGTGTATCCTGAGGCCCGATAGCGACGGGAGTGAGCATAGCTTTGCCATTGTCCTCGCGAAAGACGGCCCAGCCGCTGCCCTGCCGCACCAGCGCAGCGACCGGCACGCGCAATTCATGGCTGCCCGACCAGACAAGGACGAATACCTCCATCCGGTAGCCATGGCCCAGACGCTGAACCTGCGGATCGGCGCCCGTACCGGAAAAATCGATGATCACATTGACGCGCTGCTCTTCAATTCCGAGGGCCGAGACCTTACGGAAGCCGAACGGCTCCACCATCCGTACACGCCCTTCCAGAGGAGCCTCTCCGCCCCAGGCTTCGATACGGACAGGCGCGCCGGGAGCAATGCGCACGGCGTCGTCAGACAGGTATTCGGCGACAATCTCGAGGCTGGCCGGGTCGCCGATCTCGAGGATAGGCGCTCCTGCGGCAATGACCGCTTCGCTTTCCTGCATGACCCGCAGCACCCTTCCCGTGACCGGCGCGCGGATGTCGATGACGTCGGCCGCTCGCTGACCGTTGCGGGGCGGGGTGAGCCGCAACGCGGCGCCGCTTCTCTCAGCGGCTGCCCGGGTAACGCCGGCCGCCGCCGCGTTGCGCCTGGTCTGCGACGCCTCCAGTTCGGCGCGCGCGCGGTCAAGCGCCGCCTGGGAAGAAACACCCCGGGCGAAAAGTGTTTCTGCCCGTTCTGCTTCCCGCCGGGCAAGCTCAAGCGCAGCTTCGGCTTCCGCCAGACCGGCTTCGGCAGCGCTGTAGGCTGCGGTCGATGCCCTGAGGGCGGCTTCTGCTTCGCTGCGGCTGCGCGGGTCCAGCAACGCGGCCTCTCCTGGCAGAAGGACAGCAACAACTGCCCCGGCCTGCACGGTTTCGCCAACCGGATTTCCGATCCGGAGGAGGCGTCCGGCCTGGGGCGCGGAGACAAGATAGATATCGCGAACCCGCGTGCGCCCTTCCTCCCGGACCTCGACTTTGACCTCACCGCGCGTGATGTCGCTGAGCTGAACCTCCAGCGCGCGGGGCATGAAGGCAGAGACCAGCAGCAAGGCCAGAATGAGCGCGGCACCTGCCCAGAGATAGTGCCGGAACACAAGTTGCGGGAGGCGGAAGGGCATTGGTGTCTCCATCACTGAAGGCCCTTGAGGGCTTCGACGAGGTCCAGCCGGTCGATCTGATGACGCACGAGCAGGCTCGACAGGGCCGCCGCGCCCAGGATGATGAGCGTGGCAAAAGCGTAAGTCGCGGGGTTGATGACGAAAGGCAGCCGGAACAGGTCAGATGCCATGGCGTGTGAGAAATACACCGACAATCCTGCCCCGGCGATCAGGCCCAAAGGAATGGCCGCAAGGGTCAACAACGCCACTTCGCCAAGCAGTATGTAAGAGACAGCGCCGCGCGAGAAACCCAGCACGCGCAAGGAAGCCAACTCCCGCTGACGCTCAATGAAGCTGATCCGCACAGTGTTGTAGACCACGCCCAGCGCAATCACGGCGGCGAAGACAACGAACACGCCGAGCGACACGCCGAGATTCTCGTCCATCAGGTCCGACAAGCGGTCCCGCGCTTCATTCTGAAGGGTTACGCCGGTGACGAGCGGCGCCTCGCGAAGCTTGTTGTAGACTGCGGTTTCCTGTTCCGGGTCCAAGCGAAGATAGACCCCGGAGGCCAGTTGGCTTTCGCCTACAAGCCGGGCGAGATCGCCGGCTTCCATCTGGGCGCCTGATCCGAAATAGGTCTCTGCGATCGCGGAAACCGGCAGGGTCCGAACCGGGCGGCGCCCCTCCAGGACACTGATCCGAACCTCCTCGCCTGCCGATATGGAGAGGCGCGCGGCCAGATCAGACGACAGGACAAGGCCGCCCGGCGGCGGCGTCACGGGGCGCCCCTCGGCGTCCAGAAGACGGGAGAGTTCCGCGCCTTCCATCACTCCCATAATTACGGCCCGTTCGCTGCGCTGGGCGGCCTCCAGCTTGACCGGCACAGCCCTGAAAGCCTCCGCCATGGTCACCCCGGGCATACGGGCCACCTCCCGTTCGGCGCGGGCGTCCCGCGCCTCATTGAAAGTAACGGCGGCGTCGTAACGATTGGCCTCGGCGAAATGGGCCGAGATCATGTAGTGCATGGCATCGGTCATGGTCATGACCGAAATCAGCAGCGCCAGCGAAGCGGTAACGCCGCTGACCGTCAGTGCGGCCCGGCCCGGCCAACGCACGATCTGGCGCAGGATCATCCGGGTTTGCTGATCGATGAAATCAAACTTTGTGATCAAGGTTCCGGCGCCGCGGGAAAAATCCGGCGGCGGGGGCGGGTTCATGGCCTCAGCGGGGTTCAGCCGGGCGACACGCCGGACGGCGACGAGCCCGCCACCGATAACGGCGGCAGCGGACACCGCGCAGACAATCCCATAATCTGTCAGGCTGGCCCGGAAGATGAGGTAGGGAAAATCATAGTAGCGGATATACATGGCGGTCAGCCGGTGACCAAACCAGGCGCCCAGCAGAATTCCGATCAGAACCCCGATGCCGCCTATGATCATCAGCAGCCGGAAATAGTGTATCGTGACCTCAAGGTCACTGTAGCCATACGCCTTCAGAAGACCGATTGCAGGACGTTGAACCTGAACCAGGCGAGAGACGACCACATAGACAAGAAACGCCGCCACAGCGAGAAACACGGGCGGCACAACCCGCCCCAGTGTTCGCAGCTGATCGATCTCGCTGGAGACGAATGCATCGGAAACCTGATCCTTGCGCCCATAGGCGCCAAGACCTCCATAGGGCGCGAGCAGCCGGTCGATCTCGGCAATCGCCGGAGCTTCCTGCGCAAGATCGCGGAGGCGGAAGACTGCCTCGGTAAAGCTGCCCCGGCGGTCTGTAAGCTGGGCCAGAGGAAGATGGCTCATCCAGAGCACGCCGAACTCGGCTTCATCCGGCACAAGCTGGCCCGGCGCGATGCTGTATACATGTTCTGCAGACAGAACAAATCCGGTGATCGTCAGGCGAAACTTCGACCCTTGCACGATCACATCCAGAGTGTCGCCGGGCAACAAACCGTTCGCGAGCGCAAACCCTTTCAGCACCGCCGCCTCGTCGCGGCGACGGGGATCCGGCAGCCGGCCGACCTCCAGATACAACCTGTTGACCGACGCTTCCCGGCCTTCCGGCAGAGAGATCAGCTCTCCGGCAGCGCAACCGCTCCTGCCTGGCACCTCAATTCGCGCCGGCATGCGGATGCGGGCTTCAATTGCCTGGACCCCATTGATGGCGGCAAGCGCCGGGGCAATACGATCCGGGGCACGCACAACCGGCGCCCAGATATCCGCCATCAGCGATTGCTCGTAATAGACGCGCCGGGTTTCCTGCAGAGAGGTCATCAGGCCTGCTGACAGGAGCTGGATCGACACCCCGCCGGCAATCACAAACGCAATCGCAAGCACCTGTACGCGGATGTTCCAGAGGTCGCGCAGCAATTTGCGATCAAGAATGCCCAGCCAGAAAGGAAGATGAACGAAGCTCACCAGGAAATCTCACCAGGCTCGATCCGCGTCCGGTTCTCTCTCACCTCCCGGACCAATCCGTCAGAGAACTCGATCACCCTATGCGCCATCGCCGCAATACCGGCATTGTGTGTGATCAGCAGCGTCGTGGCGTTTAGATTTTCGTTCACCGTCTTGAGCGCTTCGAGCACGCGCACGCCCGTCCGGGAGTCGAGCGCGCCCGTCGGCTCGTCGCACAGCAGCACATTCGGCTGTTTGGCCACCGCCCGCGCGATAGCAACCCGCTGCTGCTCACCGCCCGAAAGCTGGGCTGGAAAATGGTTCGCCCTCTCTTCCAGACCCACAAGCGCGAGCGCCTCGTGCGGCGGCATAGGATTTTCCGCAATCTCCGTTACCAGCGCCACATTTTCCCAGGCGGTCAGGCTCGGCATCAGATTGTAGAACTGGAACACAAAACCGACATGACGGCGCCTGTAATCCGTCAGCGCACGATCCGTCGCTTTTGAAATATCCTGCCCCCGGTACAGGACCGTTCCCTCTGTCGGCCGGTCGAGGCCACCGATAATATTCAGAAAAGTGGACTTCCCGCTGCCCGAGGCACCGAGGACGACGACCAGTTCGCCCTTCGGAAGGTCAAGGTCAATTCCGCGGAGCGCATGGACCGCCGCCGCGCCGGCCCCATAGACGCGCCGAAGTCCGCGGACCTCGAAACAATTGCCCGCATGAGGAAGGGCGGGGGCGATTGTGTGCGGCATGAAACCTTCGCTCCGGTATCGGTGGGCGGCTTTTCATCGTGTTCATACTAGGACACAGGCCAGAGCAGCCCTAGGTAATACTCCCTAGGCGGGAAATCTCCCGAGAGAGAAAGTAAGCCATTTTTGGCTCCGTGAACCTATGTGCCGGCAGCCTGATGATGCCCGCCCGCGCGCAATTGGCCCGCGCGCAGCCGGATCTGCTTCTCCGTTTCGATAATAGCAAAGAAGGCTGCCCCCACAGCAATGATCACAACGCCGTCGAAAAGGGACACCGGCGCCGTGCCGAAGATCTCCTGCATCGCTGGAATGTAGGTGACGGCAAACTGCGCCGCAGCGACCGTCAACACAGCGAACCAGACGAACCTGGTTCCCTTTACGGCATCCCAGGTCAGCGACGTGCCGTATATATTCCGTATAAAGAAAAGATGGAATATCTCGAGCACAACGAGTGTGTTCAGCGCGATGGTGCGCGCCACTTCGGTAGGGTATCCCCGGTCAATGGCGTAGAGATACATGCCATAGACTGCTGCCAGGAACAGCATGGATACAAGGACGATATGCCAGACGAGCCCGCCAGTCAGCAGCGGTTCGTTCCGGGGCCGTGGCGGCCGGCTCATGGTGGATTTCTCGGTCGGTTCAAATGCGAGGGCAAGCCCAAGCGTCGTGGCCGTGATCAGGTTTATCCAGAGTATCTGGATCGGCGTCATCGGCAGAGCAAAGCCAAACACCAGCGCGACAAGGATCGTCGCAGCCTCCCCGGCATTGGTCGGCAGGGTCCAGCTGATCACCTTCTTGATATTGTCATAGACGGTACGGCCTTCCTGAATGCCCGCAACGATGGACGCGAAATTGTCATCTGCAAGCACAAGATCGGCTGCCTCCTTGGCCGCTTCCGATCCCTTGCGTCCCATAGCGATGCCCGCATCCGCCCTTTTAAGCGCGGGTGCATCGTTTACGCCGTCGCCGGTCATGGCGACGCTGAGGCCGCGCGCCTGCAGGGCCGTTACGAGACGCAGCTTATGCTCCGGGCTGGTCCGGGCGAAAATGTTCGTGCGTTCGATCAACTCCTGCAGCTGAGGATCGCTGATCATGTCGAGATCTGCACCGGTCAGCACCGTGTCCGGATTCAGCAAACCGATCTGACGCCCGATCGCGGCCGCTGTGCCGGCATGGTCGCCGGTGATCATCTTCACCGCGATGCCCGCCTTGTGACAGGAAGCAACCGCTTCAATCGCTTCCGCTCGCGGAGGATCAATCAGGCCCACCAGTCCGAGAAGAACAAGGCCTTCTCCCAAAGCAGCCGGGGCAAAAACATCCGGCACCGTATCGAGGCGCCGCTCTGCCAGCGCCAGCACCCGCATGCCCTGACCGGCTATGTCGCTGCCCACCTGTTGCCAGAATCTGGTATCGACTGGCTCAGCTATCCCGTCGGCAGCACGCTGATGGGTGGTCATCTCGACAATCCGTTCCGGCGCGCCCTTGACGCAGATCAGGGCGCCGCCGCCGTCTGCCTGGTGAAGCGTCGCCATGTAACGTGTAGCAGAATCGAAAGGTATCTCGGCAATGCGTGGCGAGGTGGCCTCTGCAGAGGCCCGGTCAATTCCAAGCTTTCCGGCAAGCGCGATCAACGCGCCCTCCATCGGATCCCCCTCCACCTGCCAGTCGCCCTCCACATCAACAAGGCTGGCGTCGTTGCAGAGGGCAGCAACCCGGGCGAGGGCCTCCAGTGTGGACGGATCACCCCCATCGACCTGGCCGCGCGGCGCGTAGCCTTCTCCTCCGATTTTCCAGACGCCTGCAGAAGTGACGACAGCGCTGACCACCATTTCGTTGCGGGTCAGGGTGCCTGTCTTGTCTGTACAGATGACCGAGACCGATCCGACAGTCTCAATCGCGGGCAGCCGCCGGACAATCGCATTTCGCCGCGCCATCGCCTGCACACCAACCGCCAGCGTGATCGTCAGCACAGCCGGCAAGCCTTCGGGAATGGCGGCCACTGCGAGGCTGACCACTGCCATGAACACGTCGATAAACGCGAAGTGATCGACGAAGTACCCAAAGATGAGAAGCACCAGCGATATCAGCAGGATCATGACCGTCAGCCAACGCGCGAAGCCGGCAATCTGGATCATCAGCGGGGTGCTCAGCGTCTGCACATCGCCCAGCAGCCCGCTTATCCGTCCGATCTCGGTATTCTTTCCGGTTGCCGTGACGACGCCGCGCGCTGTGCCGGAGGTTACAAGCGTTCCACTGAACAGCATGGACTTCCGGTCGCCCAGCGGCACATCGGCGGCCACAGGCTCGATCTGCTTGCTCACCGGCAGGGATTCGCCGGTGAGAAGCGCTTCCTGTACCTGAAGATTGTTCGCTTGAATCACGCGCAGGTCAGCGGGCACCTTGTCGCCCGCTTCGAGCAATACAATGTCGCCGGGCACCAGCGCTTCGCCTTCCACCGTCAGCCTGTGTCCGCCGCGCAATACCGAAGCATGAGGCGAGAGCATGTTGCGGATCGCCGCCATCGCCTGTTCGGCGCGCCCTTCCTGAATGTAGCCGATCAGGGCGTTGACGATCACGACGGCGAAGATAACTGCAGTATCAATCCAATGCTGCAGCAGCGCCGTGACCAATCCGGCGCCGATGAGGACATAGATCAGCACATTGTGGAAATGCGAAAGAAACCGGAGCACGGGATGGCGCCCTTTGGGAGCGGGCAGACGGTTCGGGCCGTACTTCTCCAGGCGGAGGGCAGCTTCCTCATCCGTTAGCCCCAGGACGGCATCAACCTGTAAAGCCGTCAGGCTCTCTGAGGCAGGGGCGGCGTAATGCGCGGCTGCGCCAAGGATCTGTTCCAAGGACTGGTTGGTCATGGGGGCCTCCAAATTGACGGCTATGCGCAAGCACGGTCTGCAATCTGTTCCCGGCGAACCTGCCGCTACGAACCCGTCCCTTTGCGTCTTACGCTCTGCATGTGTCGCCAATATTCATGACGACCCGGGGAGGAGCCCGCAAGTTCGGCTTTTACGTATTCGTTCAGGTCGCAGGCTGCCCGGCACTCACAGAACGGCTTTCGATGCAGATGCAGTTTAACTTCCGCAGACGCACAAATCCAGGTCTCGCCTCTCTGCCGAGGCGCGCAGAGCTTGAAGGCGGTTAGGTAGTTCTCCTGATGGGAAAACTGCGAAGCTGCTTCCAATAATTAACCATAAGGCGGAGACACAGGCGGACCAGAAGATGGGCGTGGGGGAAAATCAATCGAGCAATCCCAAGGGATGGGCAGTTGCCATGCTTCTTGCGTTTTCCGCTGCCGGCTGTGCATCGATGCCCGCTCCTTCAGAAACTGGCTTTGACCATTGGTCGGGCCTACAAGACTGTTTTCGCCGAGACGTACAGCCGCAGCCCGGCACGGCAGAGCGCATGGCGCTGACCTGTTCCGGAAATCAGGCAGCAGCCGACCCCCGCAAGAGCGGCATCGATCGCGCGAGCGCCCATTTCAATGCGGCCTTGGCCTTCAATCTCCTTGCCGATCAGCAAGCCGATACCTTGGCCTGCGAGACAAGCCGCTGCACCCGCTTCGCCCTCGACCATATCGAGCGGTCTTTCATTCATCAGGAGGCACTCCCGCCTCCCGCTGCCAACATGGCCGTTACCGGAACAGATCAGCGCTTTGATATCCGGCGCCGCCTGGTGCGCGGCGCGGCGCTGAAGGGGGCGTCGAAAATGCAGGCCCCGGCCTGTGGCACGCCGGAAGCGTGCCTCCTGGCCGCGAATGAAGCGCTCGGATCATACAACTGGGAGGGGATGGCCGCCTCAGAGGATGGTGTTGTTTCCGCGCTCGCCTGCCGCGCGCTCAGTCTCCGGTCGCAGGTGAATTTCCTCCGCGATCCCGCGCAGGAATCCCTGGAGGTGACCGATCTGCGGCACATTGTTCAGCGCTGCCCGGATTTCTCCGCCGCAGCGGTGGAAAGGCTCGCACAGATCGCATTTGGAAGGGCAGAGCAGCTGCGCGCCTCCATGCTGAATTCGGGAGGAACACAGCCGGGCAAAGCCGAGGCCATTTCCCTCGGAACGTCCGCCGTGGCGAGCTATACGGATGCTCTGCAATCAGATGAACTGAAACTGCCTGCATATCGTAACATGGGTCTGGTCCATCTGAAGCTAGCCGAACTTGACCGGACCAGCGCTTCCTTTTATTTCGAGGCGGCCATAGACGCCTTCGATGCGGCGCAGGCGCTGAGCCAGGCCGGGGGAGGCACAGACCACGCAGCCGACCTTGAACGTCTGGGAGCGAGCTATCTGAGCCTCGCGGATGCCAGAGAGATCACACCACTCGAAGAGGAAACCCTGATCAACAGCGCCATCCGGGCGCTCGAAACGGCAATCCTCCAGGCGCCGGCATATCAGAGCTGGATCACGCTCGGCGGCGCCTATGTACGCGCAGGCCGCGAAAGCGATGCAGAGGCGGCTTATCGCGCCGCGCTGGCCCTTGCGGGTACGGACAATGGAGAACAAGCGTCTCTGTCACTCGCTCGCCTTCTGGAGAAAGCTGGCAAACCCGCCGAGGCACTTGCCGTACTGGAACCTCTGTATACATCCCGAAAGGCTGGACCTGATCTGGAGTATATGGTCGGGCGGCTGCGTTTTACCCGGGCAGACCATGCCGGCGTCCTTGATGCGCTTACCCGGGTTATCCCCCGGCTGCAAAGCCCTCTGGACGCCGAAGCGCACTATATGGCCGGTATCTCCGAGTCCATCCTCCGCCGTCCGGGCTGGCAATCCCGTATGCTCACCCACGGGGACGCTGCTGCCCAGTCCAACAGCTTTGCGGTCAAGTATATCCGGCTCGATTGCCTCGCGCACATCCTCGCCGGAGGCAAGGATGTGAGAACAGCCGCGTCACTGCAGCGCTGCCCGTCTGGAACTACTCCCGAAAGATACCTGCTCCGGGGCATGTATTTCCTGAAACAGGCCCAGCTTATGGATGTTTCCGCCTACAATGCGGCATCGCAGGATTATTGGAGAAGCGTCCTGCGTCTTGCCGAAGAATCCTTTCGGGCCGGCCAGCAGGCGGCGAAAGCACAGCCCGGCGCCAGCACCAAGGTCGGGTTCGACGACCTGCAGCGCGAAGTCAATGTCGAAGACATGCTCGCAAGCGGCCTGACCGTTATCAGCCGGTGCCGCCGGGAAGTCACGATCCCACCAGAGTCCGGCACATGGACCGAACTGGACTCCTTCTTCGGTCACTATGGAGTCCTCAAATGCTCTGCATCTTGATTATCCGGCCCGGCATTTCCTCCTCCCGCCAGAAGCAGCCCATTCGCCCTCTCGCTCTCTTACTGGAAATCTGAACCATGCAGCCGACAAACGACCCTGACCGCACCGAAGGACTCGTCTTCCAGCCTGTGCCGACCCAAGAAGACATGCGCGCCCTTTCCGAAGAAGCCAGCAAGGCCAGAAGCGGCCGGGCGCGCCTGTTTGTTGCCGTGGTCTTCCTTACCGGCGTTATTGTCGCGGCCGGCCTCGGGATGGCGATGGTCAAGCAGAATGCCGCCGCCGCGGCCGAACAGGCAGAAGTTCAGATCACAAAGCTGACTGAGCAGATCAAGGCGAAGGACACGCAACTCAATTCGCAAGCCGAAACCATCCGGCAGCAGAAGAAAGAAATCGACAGCTATGCGCCCTTTCAAAGCATTGTGACGCTGCAGCAGCAATCTGACCGGCTCGAAGAAGAGATTGCAGCGCTTCTTGCCCAGCCCAGCCGGGCCGGCGCGCCCAAGCACCTCACAGAGCTGCCAGCCCAAGTCGAGTGGCTGGACCAGACGGTCAACGCCCTGCGCGCCCGCCGCGACCGCTTGCAGCAGATAAAGACCCAGATTGAAGCTTGGCCGCCCGCTCCAGTTGCTCCGCGTCCGGACTGATTGCCCACCTCCTTACAGAAAGCCCAAACCATGACCGACCTGATCCAAACCCCTGGCGAATTGTTCATCCCTGTTACAGTCGAGGTGAAGCCCGCGTTCAGCCTGAAAGAACTGGTATCGGAGTTTCCGGACCGTCAGACAGACTGGACCATTCCGGAAGCCTTTCTTTGTCTTGTCCTGTCGGCGGCGCTGGCAGACGGCCGTATGGCGCAGCAGGAATCAGAAGAACTGATGGCCCTGGCACATCGCTCCCGCGTCCTGCGCAATCTTGATCCCAACGAACTCGCCGCCATCAACCGGACGGCTATCAAGCGCCGCGCCGACCGTCCGGAATGGCAGGCGGAAGCCTGCCGGGCACTTCCGCACGACATGCACCTATCGGTCTTTCTGCATTGCCTGGATCTCTGCCTGGCAGACGGTGTCATGGTCCCGGCAGAAGCCGAATATCTTGAAACGCTCCTGGCAAATCTCAGCATCACCCCGGAAGATGCGCGCCAGGCCGCCCACATCCTGTCAGTCAAAAACCGCTACTAGAAGAGATCGGCGTTTCTATCCGTAGACGGCGCACACTCTGACGGTCTGTCCTCTTTCGGCTTTGATCGAAGGGAACTTTCTGCGCTCCGGTTGCGCTCTGCGCGCTGCTGCGTGAAGGTAGTCGCGTTCAAGCGGTGCTAGTGGGGGCCGGTCGCGGCAGTGAGCCATAGGCTTCAAATCGGCCCGGCCCTGGAGGCCGAAGCAGTATGAAGGGAACACAATGCTGAAAGAAGTTTCTGAATACAAGGGTGACCCCGAAAACGCTTTCTCGGACCTTATTGCCAAAGTGGGACGCCCGGGAATCCGGACCGCGATCGTCCATCCTATCGACACCCTGTCCCTCTCAGGCGCCATGGCCGGACGCGAGGCGGGCCTGATCGAACCCGTCCTGATCGGACCCGCCGCTCGCATTGCGCAGGCCGCAAAGGCAGCGGGCATAGACCTTTCGGGGATCGAAATCGTCAATACGCCGCACAGCCACGCGGCCGCCGCAGAGGCTGTGAGCGTGGCTGCGGCCGGAAAGGTTTCGGCGCTGATGAAGGGCGCGCTCTCCACAAGTGAACTCATGGGCGCATGCGTGGCGGCCGGCGCGGGCCTACGCACCGAGCGGCGGATGAGCCATATCTTTGTCATGGAAACGCCGGCCTGGCCGACATGGCTTCTGATTTCGGACGGCGGCCTCAACATTGCGCCAGACCTCATGACGAAACGCTGGATCGTGCAGAACGCAATCGACCTTGCACGTGCCATCGGTATCGATCCACCGCGCACGGCCATTCTGTCTGCCACCGAAGTCGTCGATCCGAAAATGCCTTCGACAATAGATGCCGCCGCCTTGTGCAAAATGGCAGACCGTGGGCAGATTAAAGGTGGCCCCGTCGATGGACCGCTCGCCTTCGATCTGGCGATCTCGAAGGCATCTGCAGAGGCAAAAGGTCTTGTCTCCCCAGTCGCGGGTGCCGCCGATATCCTGATCGTCCCGACTATCGAGGCGGGCAATATGCTGGCCAAACAACTCGACTATCTCGCAGGCGCGGCGGCAGCCGGACTTGTGCTGGGCGCAAAGGTTCCCATCATCCTCACCAGCCGCTCCGACACCGCGCAAGAGCGGGTGGCTTCCTGCGCGCTGGCGGCCGCGTATCTGAACTGGTCTGAGGCGGCAAAATGAACGGCGTTCGTATTGCTACGCTGAACTCCGGCTCTTCCAGCATCAAGGTTGCCGCTTACAGTTTCGGCGCGAAGAACGGGGCCGGAGCGGAGCTGTTGCGCGCCAACCTATCGGGATTGCCAGCGGCGCCGCATTTGTCGGCAAAATCGGCAAACCCGGAAACTGCAGAACGATTTCTCGCCGCTGCCGATATTTCGAACCTCGACCCGAAAATCCTGGCGCCGCGCCTGCTGGCGGCAACAGAAGCCTCTCTGGGCGCACCGGTGCATGCGCTGGGACACCGTGTCGTTCAGGGCGGGGCCCGCATTGTGGACTCGCGCCGGGCCACACCGGACATGCTGGACCATCTGGACACCCTGTGCCCGCTAGCGCCCGATCACCAGCCCCACAATCTCAGCGCGGTGCGCGCCGTAGCTGCGGAGCGGCCTGACCTGTTCCAGACGCTATCCTTCGACACGGCCTTTCACAGGAGGCAACCGCGGCTCGCACAACTCTATGCAATCCCGCGCGCCCTGAGTGACACAGGCATCATCCGCTACGGCTATCATGGCCTGTCTTACGCCAACATCGCGCGGCGGCTGCCGGACCTTTTCCCTGATCGCCCCCATCGGCGGACCCTCGCCCTGCACCTGGGCAGCGGCGCCAGTCTTTGCGCGATACTGGACGGCCGCAGCATAGCCACCTCCATGGGGTTCTCCGCGATCTCCGGCGTGCCCATGAGCACGCGCGCCGGCGACATTGATCCGGGTGCTATTCTTTATCTGCTGAGCGAAAGGCAGATGAGCCCGGAGGACGTCTCGATCATGCTGCGCAAGCAGTCAGGGTTACTCGGCGTCTCCGGCGTGTCAGGCGATTTGCGAACGGTCGAGGCGAGCGGGACGCCGGAAGCCGAAGAAGCAATCGGCCTCTTTATCTACCGGATCGTGCGGGAATGCGGCTCCCTGATTGCGGCGCTCGGCGGGTTGGACGCCATCGTTTTCACAGCTGGCATTGGAGAGAACTCACACCGGGTGCGGGCAGGCATTGCCGACGGCTTGTCATGGGCCGGTGTGGCTATTGATCCGGCAGCAAATATGGCTGGCGCGCCCATCCTGTCCCCGCCAGACGCACCAATCGGGGTTGCTGTCGTGCCTGCGGACGAGGAAGCGGAGATCGCTCTCGGCTGTCTGTCTGTATACGAAGTAGCCCGCCAAGATTCGTCAACCTGAAGATGCCATTGCGGCAACTACGTATAGGTTGATTGTGTCTTTGCAAGCATATTCAAAAAAGGGGGAAAACTGGAATCCTGACCTGGAAGAAGGAGTGCATCATCATGGCACGTGCATCCACCCAAGCTGAAAACGTCAAGGCCGCACCGAAAGCATTTTCCGCTGTCGATCCATTTATGTCAGCATGGCCGATGGCCAGTTCGGGCGCCAGCCCGCCAGCAGCCCTGGAAAGTTTCCGCCGGATGAGCGAGATTCAGATGGAAATGACACGGTTCTACGTCGATCGTGCCCGCAAGAATGCAAGTGCGCTTACCGCTTTCATAACCTGCCGCTCGCCGAAGGATTTCCTGGAGATCTGGCGCAATGCCGCCATTGAAGCGGTGACCGATTATGCCGACGAGGCGGCGCGTCTCCTTGACCGCACCCAGAAATAAGCGGCCACGCTCGGCGCCGTTGAAGGTGCATTCGGAAGAGGCCCTCCGGCGCCCGGCGGCGGAAGGGGATGCCGAGGGGTGCGCCCAACCTGATGCGATCCAGGACGTGTTCCGGGATCTTGACCGGCGCTTGCGCGGCCGCTTCGCGCAGGTGACAGGCGGCCAATCGCCCTGGGCGGCCCTTCAGGCATGGGAAGACTGGTATTTTCATCTTTCGGTCTCGCCCGCACGGCAGATCGAGCTTTGGTGGCGCTGGTCCGAAGCCCTTCGGGCGCTGACGCAAAGTGCGCGCGCCAGCGAAGGAGAGGAGTGGGCGTTCAAGCCGGAGCCCGGAGACCGGCGGTTCCGCAGTCCCGGCTGGAACCGGGCGCCCTATCGCTTTCTGGCGCAGTCGCATCTCGCAGCCGAGGCACAGTGGCGCGCCGCCACATCGTGCCTGCGCGGTGTCGCCGATCACCATGCCCGCCGTGTGGCGTTCATGGGATCTTCCTTCCTGAATGCACTCGCGCCCGTGAATTTCCCATGGTCCAATCCCGATGTGCGGGATGCGACCCTTGCAAGCCACGGGCAGAACTTCATGCGAGGCATGACACATCTCTGGCAGGACATCGGCGCGCAGAGCGGCCACCTCCGGCGGGACGAAAAGCAAGCCTGGCGGGTTGGTGAAACCATGGCGATCACAGAAGGCCAGGTCGTTTATCGCAACCATCTGTTCGAACTCATCCAGTACGCACCCGCGACCGGAAAAGTGCATCCCGAGCCGGTGCTGATCGTGCCCGCATGGATCATGAAATACTATATCCTGGATATCACGCCGGAAGACTCCTTCGTCCGCTGGCTGGTCTCGCAGGGGTACACCGTCTTCATGATCTCCTGGAAAAATCCGGGGGCGGATCTACGTGACACGGCATTTGATGACTATCGCCGCCATGGCGTGATGGAAGCCCTGGAAGTCGTCCACGCGGCGTGCGGTGGCACCCCGGTCCACGGCGTTGGTTATTGTCTCGGCGGCACGGTCCTGGCAATCGCCGCCGCTGTGATGGGACGCAACGGTGACAACCGGCTGGCCTCGCTGACGCTTCTTGCCGCCCAAACGGATTTTCGGGAAGCCGGTGAACTGCTGCTCTTCATCGATGAAAGCCAGGTCGCGCTCCTCGAAGACATGATGCACATTGACGGCACGCTGGACGCTCGGAACATGGCAGGCGCCTTCTCCGTGCTGCGCGCCCATGAACTCGTGTACTCACGGATCGTAGAGCGCTACATGCTTGGGCACAGTGCCGAGCCGGGCCCCATGGAAGCGTGGCTGGCCGATCCGACCCGTATGCCAGCCCGTATGCACAGCGAATACCTGCGCCAGCTTTTCATGGAAAACAGTTTCACGCATGGCGAACTCTCGATCGAGGGCGAGTTTGTTGCCGTCAAGGATATCCGGGCTCCCATCTTCGCTTTGGGAGCGGAGCGGGATCATATTGCCCCCTGGCGTTCCGTTCACAGGATCGGTCTCCACGGGTCCGCCGAGACGACATTCGTGCTCACCGGCGGCGGGCACAATACGAGTGTCGTCAGCCCGCCCGGAAAGGCCGGGGCCTACTATTATGCAGGTCCGGCGATCGGCGGGACGACTTACCTTGAACCTGATGCCTGGCTGGCCCGCGCCCATCGGAAGGAAGGGTCGTGGTGGCCCGAATGGCTCGGCTGGCTGAAAACGAAATCAAGCGCGGCCTCCCCCGTAACACCACCGGCGGCGCGTCAGGTCCTCGGCCCGGCGCCGGGAACCTATGTGCTGGAAACCTGATGATCTCCGCCCGCGCCGCTCAAGGCACCCAAGGATGGGGCGGGGACGACACCCCTACAGATCAGCCGCAGCGCTTGCGTTCGCGCCTTGCTTCCCGTCGAAGGCTGGTAATCCCCGGACGGCATCCAGGTTATAATCCTCCTCGCGGAAAAGGCGCGGATAATAAAAGGCTCGCAGCTCGGCGTGGAAGTCTCGGATGGATTCCTCATACGCCAGCGTTGCGGCGACATCCGTGCCAGCAAGGGATTGCAGCGTCCGCTCCATAAGCGCAGGCGGCGCGAGCCACGAGATCAGCGACGCAGCGCGGTCGCGCTGGTGGCGGCCCTCATCATAAGCCCTGGATAGTCCCTCCGCCGTCTGATCACCCACTTGCTGGAAAGCATAATACCACTTCCATTCAAAACCTTGCTCGATCTGGCTGTAGGCAGACCATTCCGGATGCCGCTCCAGAAACGCCTTCATCGTCGCTTCTCGCGGGCGGTCCCAGCCATCATTTACCGACTCGCGCTGAACCATCATGATATCCGCGCCGGCGGGCACGGGGATCGCGCGCTCGATAAGAACCCTGCCTGCCGCCGGAACAAGCACGGCCAGCAGCAGCCAGGTGCCCGCCATCGCGGTAAGAATGGTTGCTGGCGGCATCGTCAGCCGGCCAACGAAAGAAGTGAGCAGGCCCCAGAAAGCCAGGTGCAGAAGCACGGCGAGCCCGGCGCCCGCAATGGCCATACCGCTGGCCTGCTCCAGAACTGCGCCGATAATGAAAGGAATGAGCAGACATGCCGCGAGGCTGGCAAGCCTCACGGCGGCCCTCATCCGCCACGGTGCTGTGTCCCGGCGCGCCGTTGCTGACAGCAGTTCATACCGGCCAGCAGCGCGCTCGGCAGCCCTGAGATCATATAGCATCAGAATGACAAACAGAGGCGCGAGGAAGGCCGCCACGAATGCAAAGTCCACCCGGCCAATCACGGCAGCGTCCGGATGCTGCGGATCTGCTTCATGGATCTGGCCTTCGAGCGCCAACATGCGGACGCGATGCTTCCAGGATGCGACGTCGCGCTGACCGAGCGCCGCGAAGGCCAGCTCCGATGGCGGATCATAGGTGAGGTGAAAGGCGTAATATGCCGCCCCGCCCCAGTCCGACTGGTCAGCCAGGGAGGCTTCACGGTCGGCCCGGTCAGCCTCCAGCAATCGCTCAATCGTCTGGCGCTGGGCCCGCACTTCAGCAATCCCCGTCACGACCGAGAAAGCAGAAATCAGCAAGGCAAGGCTCAGCCAGATCATGGCTGCCCTGTCTTTTGACAGGAACCAGGCTTCGCGAAGAAAAGATGTTTTGAAATTCACGGCCTCAGCCTCCCGCCGGCATAGGCGAGCGCGGCTAAAAGCGCGGCAAGCCAGAACGCCAGCATGACCAGAAACGGCGCGGCCTGCAGCAGGCGCTCACCCGCTGGCGCCGGGTGAAAGCGGAACCTGTCCAGAACCTGCCAGTTGCCGGCACTTATTCTTGCCCGGTCAAAAGCCTCTACATCGCGATTGCGGTTGATGTCGTCCGTGTAGGACAGATCATGGGCATGGGCGCGGTTCAGGCCTTGCACAAATTCGTAGCGGACGGTTTCCGCCTCCCTGAGGAACCGGTGATGCGTGCCGAGATCTGTGCCGGAGAGTATCCGGGACGCAGAGCTGGCTGCGATGAAGGGGGAGGCCCAGCCGAACGATCCGATGACCTTCGCCTGGGCCTGTTCCCGCGCCATCTGCGCTTCGGCATATTCATTCAGAAGCTGCGTCAGCCGCTCCTCCGAATAGAGCGCGACCATGCCGCGGAAGTTCACCGGAAGGTCTTCGATCCGCTCGGCATTATATTCCGAGAGAAGGTTTGCTCTCAACGTATCGTAAGCCGACGCGCCCGCATCATGGCCATCCCCGACATCGCGCATATCGATGGCGAGCGCGAGGTCTGTCTCGATCTTCCCAGGCACCGGTTCCAACATGCCGGCAATATTGACCGCAGCGCGCGGCATTATGATCGCTGCCAACAGCCAGACGGCAAACAGGATGCCGAGGGCCATTCCACGTTGATTTACCAGCGCGGACACAAGCAACGCCGCCGCGCCCCAGAGACCGAGATAGAGCGCATAGGTGCCCGTCACGACAAGGCCCGAAAGCAAGGCCTCTCCCTGCACGGCAGCGAAGGCTGACAATCCGCAGATGGGCAACAGCATCAGGAGAATGACGCTGCCCAGCGCCGCCGCCTTCCCGGCAATCAGCACGCCGGGGCTGAGCCCCTGGGCAAGGAGCGGGGCAAGGGTGGCGCTTTCACGCTCGCGCACAATCAGCGAATGGCCGAGCACGATCAGCAAAAGCGGCGCAAAAAGCTGGTAGACCAGCGCCGGCGTCAAATCCGCCAGCCGGCCAAGGGACGCGCCCCCGCGCGACTCGGCGAACATGGCGGAGTTCTGCCGATGGCCTTCGAGGAAGATCGACTGGCCGGTCACCCGGTCCACACCGGGATCGAAGATCGCGAGCGGACCCGGAATTCGGTGAACATAGTGACCGTAATGCACCATCCGGTGGGGGTGGCGGTCAGGCTGGGCGAGGAAACGCTCTTCGGCAGCCTGCTGATGCTCTAGCCGCACGTCGCGCTCATGGCTGACCCTGGTTGCCGTGACGAAGCTCGTCACAACAAGCAGCACGGCCATCACGAGCAGTCCGGCAAGGGCGAGCCGGGAGCGGATCCAGAACCGCCATTCGTCGGCGGCAATTGTCAGGATATGCCTCATGCGGCTTGCCGCCCCACGAAGGCGGCATGGACTACCTCGGTATCAATGCGGCCGTTTTCCGGCGCCGTGAAACGGCCAACAAGTTCGCCCTTCCTCAGAAGGGCAATCCGATGCGCGACCTGACATGCTCCGTACACATCATGCGTCACCATCAGGACGGATTTGCCCGCCCCTGCAAGACGGCGCACAAGCGCGTGAAATTCGTCAATCGCGACAGGATCAAGACCGGAGGTCGGCTCATCCAGGAGCAGGATCGGCGCCTCCCGAAGCAGAGCCAGCGCAATGGCCACTTTCTGACGCATCCCCTTTGAATATTCGCTCAGCCGGTTTGCCCGCGCAGCGGTTTCAAGCGACACGCTATCCAGCGCAGTCTCTATCGCTTCCGCACTGGACGGGGTGCCGGCAAGCGACAGGAAGTAGCGCAGGTTCTCGCGCGCGCTCAAATGTCCGTAAAGGGCGGCGGCTTCCGGGAGATAGGCAATCGCCGCGCGGGCCGCCGCCACGTCATCTTGCACCGCCCGGCCGTTCACACGAACCGTTCCCGCTGCTGGCGCGAGGAAGCCGAGCAATGTGAGAAGCGTCGTCGACTTGCCTGCGCCGTTGCCACCGAGCAAGGCAAAGGCCTCACCCGCGCGGACATCAAACGTGATATCCTGCAGCACGCGCTTTCCGGATCGCTCCACACACAGCTTTTCAGCTTCCAGCACCAAGGTCATGACGTTCTCCTTAGAAACGGTAAGCAGCAGAAACCCGGAAACTGCGCGGCGTACCGGGCTGCACCCATAGCTGCGAATACGAGTTCGCATACCAGGTCTCGTCCGTCAGATTGTCGACTTCTGCCCGCAAGGTCAGGCTGGGGGTCAGATCATATGCCGCGAATGCGCGCAGCAGCGTATAGTCCGGCAACTCGAAATTCGTGCCCACTTCGCCAAGGCGTTCACCTACATAAACCAGCCCACCCCCAAAACTCAGCGGCCGCCCGGCAAGCTCGGCCTCCTGGGTAACCTGAAGGCTGAAGGCATGCTCAGGCACGTTGAGAAGCGGCGAACCCGCCTCTACCGGCAAGGCAAAATCCGGATCGAGCACATCATTCTGCAAGGACGCATCGACATAGGCATATGACATCCAAACCGACAGCGTCTGCGTCAGGCGCCCCTGAAGATCGATCTCCACCCCCTTGCTCTCGGCCTCACCACCGGCAATCGAGAAGCCTGCATTGAGCGGATCGGAAACGAGGATGTTATCCTGTTCGATCTGGAAAACACTCACCGTCCCGGCAAGATCGCCCCCAGCCAGAAGGAATTTGACGCCGCCTTCCATTGATTTGGACTTGTTGGGATCAAAAGGGTTTCCGGCAAAATCAGAACCAGAGAGCGGCCGGAAGTTTTCTCCGTATACCGCATAGAGCGAGATTGCATCGCTCGCGCTGTAAACGATACCGAATTGCGGGCTGGTCCGGCTGAAAGATTGTGTGCTGATGCTATTGGAAAGGCGGTTTTCAAGCGTCTGCGAATAATCATCATAGCGCAGGCCCACCCGCACCTCGAGCCGGTCTGTCAGGGCGATCTGGTCCTGGATGAAAACACCCGTGGCCTCTTGCGTCTCGACCCGGTCGGTCAGCGGTGCCGGCTCCGGCAGCGGATACTGACCATAAACCGGATTGAAGATGTTGATGGCCTGGAGCTGGGCGAGCGTCGGATTGGAGCTCAGAACCGGAGCACGCGCCCTGCCGAACACCTGATCATTCTCGAACCGGTCGGTATCAACCCCCATCAGCAAGCGGTGGCTGACCGGGCCGGTTGTCACCCGTCCGCTGACTTCGCCGCGAACGACATAATAGTTCGCGTCATAGCTGCGATAGCGCCGCTGGCGGGTCAGGGTCTCGCCATCAACCAGCAGGCGTTGGCGCGCGGCAGTCAGCTCTGCCTCGGTCGAGAAACCCTCAAGCGCGGTATCCCGCCAGTTTGCCCCCAGCATCACGCTCCAATCGTCGCTCAGATCATGCTGCAGCTCCAACTGGTGACCGAGCACATCTGCCTCCAGCGGGCCGTCCCCCGGCTCGCCGAGAAAGCGGCTTTCGGGAATGCGCCCCAGCTCACCATCGACAGCCACAACGCCGCGATCAAAAGGGATCTCCTGGCGGCTGTACTCAAGTTCATAGGTCAGCAAGGTACGATCCGTCAGCCGCAGGGCCACAGACGGAGTCGCGCCGTATTTGAGTGTTTCCACCGTGTCGCGGAAACTGCCAGCGTCCTCATAGAAACCGACGAGCCGGATGGCCGCGATATCAGACAGCGGCGCCGTCCAGTCGCCATCCACACGCCATGTGTCGAAGCTGGCCGCCGAAGCGCGCACTTGTCCGGCAGTTTCAAAAGTGGGGCGCTTGGTCACCAGGTTCACGGTGCCGCCGGGTTCGCCCCGGCCGAACAGGGCAGCACGTGGCCCTTTGAGTACTTCGACACTTTCGACGCCCGACAGGTCGCGTGGGCCGCCAAAACCGCGCCCGGCATTAAACCCGTTGACGAGGTAGTTGCTGGGCAGGTTCTGGTCGCCGATGAAACCGCGCACAGCAAAACTGTTCCACAGGCCGCCAAAATTGTTCTGCCGCGCGACAGAGGCAGAGAGATCCAGCGCCTGAGTGAGGTCAATCGCCCCGGCATTGCGCAGCACGTCTTCACCGATCAGCTGGTCGGCCTGCGGAATCTCCAGAGTGTCGAAATCCCCACGATAGGCCTGGCGGGCCCCCAGAACCACCACCGTCTCCTGGCGCATCGTCTCCTCTTCGGTCCCGGTCTCCGCGAGCGCCGGGGATGCGGCAAGGGCAAAGGAAGAAACCGCCGTCAGAAGCGAGCAGACGGAAGACCTGAACATTGTGAAGAACCCTCAATTCGAGACAAAACCTGGACGGCTGGATATGCGCATAATGTTATTACATAACGCTCTTACTTCGGTGCCTTGCGCTGTCAATCCAGGCTATGCGCCAAAGAGGGCAGATGCGCGCCCAGCAGGCAGCTCACCCCGCATCTGGCCGTTTTATCCCCCTCGCCCTCTCGAAAGGGGCTGTCTCACAGACTGAAGGAAACGGGGCCCGGTAGGAACAATGCGGGTGTCGAGGCGTTCTGGTCAGCAACGATCCTGAATAGGGTCGGGTTGATCAACCTATTGCTCTGTCAAAGCGTGCAGGAGAAGCCCAGCGGTGCCAGGAACGGGAAATCTCAAGCCCTTCACCCTACGCCTCCTCCTCTTTTTCATGGTGCTCGGCCTTGCTATGGCCCTGTGGGTGATCCGCGACGCGATCCTTCTCATCTTCCTCGCTGTCCTGATGGCCACCGCTGTTCACGGGATCGCCGATGCGCTCATGCGCTTCCTCCCCCTGCCAAGAGCGGGCGCTGTTGCAGGCGCAGCCCTGATCCTGGTGAGTGGCCTCGGAGGGGTGTTCTGGATTTTCGGATCACAGATCACCGGGCAGGTATCCGATGTCTTCAGCCGCCTTCCGGAGGCCTGGACCCGTATCAAGGAAATGATGCAGGGCAATATAACCGGCGCCGCCCTGGTGGCAGAAGTGGAGGCGGTTGCCTCGGGCGCGTCGCCAGGCGCGCTTTCAGGGGTTGTCAGCAATGCCGGCGGTTATGCCCTTCCGCTGGCGTCCGGGCTTACTTCGGCGCTTCTCGTGCTTTTCATCGCAGGCTTTCTGACGCGCTCTGCGGCCTCCGTTCGCCGCGGGGTGCTTCTTCTCCTGCCGGCCGGTATTGATGAAAAAGTCGGCGACGCGCTCGACGCCTCTGCCCGCGCCCTGAAGAAATGGCTGCTGGGCATCACGATCGACATGGTCGTCATCGCCGTGCTGATGGGAATTATTCTATGGGGATTCGGCGTGCCCGCCTTCATCGGTCTGGCTCTGATCGCCGGTCTTTCGCAATTTGTGCCAACCGTCGGTCCCCTGATTTCTTCTGTTCCCGGGATCCTCCTCGCCTTCACGGTCAGCCCCATGACGGCCCTATGGGTGACGCTGGCCTATATCGCCATTTCCCAGCTTGAATCAGCGCTGATTTATCCGCTGATTCAGGAGAAGGCCGCTTCCGTTTCCCCAGCGCTTATCCTGATTTCCATTCTCTGTTTCGGAATGCTGTTCGGTATGCTGGGCGTTCTGCTCGCGACGCCCCTCCTGGTGGTTCTCTCGGTCTTCATCATAAAGCTCTATGTGCAGGATACGCTTGGCAAGCAAGCGTCCTATCCGGGACAGTAACGCGCATCCGGCAACAATAAGTTCTCGGGGCAGCCGCCCCTGCGGGTCTGCTCCACAATGCCTCGTCTGGTCTCGCCTGGTGACCGCCCTGGTTCAGCTCTTGCGCATCAGGATCATCTTCTCCTGGGTCATGTCGCGCATGGTGTAGGGGATACCCCCCGTGCCGTACCCGGACGTTTTTCGTCCGGCGAAGGGCATCCAGTCAGTCCGGAAGGCGGTGGGATCATTGATCATAACGGCAGAGGCGTCGAGACGGTTCGCCGCGCGCATCGCGACGTCTATATCCTGGGCGAAAATGCTCGCCTGAAAAGCAGTCGGCAGGGAATTTGACCGCATGATCGCTTCATCGAGATCGCCATAGCGATACACCGCAACCACAGGACCGAACACCTCCTGCGTGGAGACTTTCGCGTCGGCGGAGGGATCGACCAGCACCGCAGGTTCAAGCATTGTCTCCGACAGGCGCTTGCCACCGGTCGCCAGGATGGCCCCGCCCTTGACGGCTTCGTCAATCCACTGTTCCACACGGTCAGCTTCTCGCGGCAGGATCAATGGTCCGACCTCGGTGTTATCCAGGGTGGGATCGGCGGTGCGTAATTCTTCAACGCGGGCAACCAATCTTTGCGTGAAATCGCTGGCGATATCTTTGTGAACGAAAATGCGCTGCGTCGACACGCACACCTGTCCGGCATGGTAGTAGCCACCCTTTACAATAGGCTCGATGACCTTGCCGAGATCGGCGCTACGGTCGATGATAGCCGGGGCGGCGCCACCATGCTCCAGGGCGGAGCGTGTGCCGGGAGCCAGCTTGCTGTGCAAATACCAGCCGACCTTTGCCGAGCCGATGAAACTGAGGAAGGCGACGCGCTGGTCCGTCGCAAGCCTTTCGGCCAGTTCGTTGTCAGCCGTGATGAAGGCCTGGCACCAGGGCTCGGGCAGACCCGCCTCGTGAACCAGGGCCACAAAGTCGAGACAGGACAAGGGCGTTGTGGCAGCCGGCTTGATGATGACGGGGCAGCCGACCGCGATGGCGGGGGCGACCTGATGGACGATCAGGTTCAGTGGATGATTGAAAGCCGAGATCGCCGCGACGACGCCGATCGGTTCCCTTGTGGTGAAGGCCCAGCGGTTTTCTGCCGCCGCCGACAGCCCCATCGGGATTTCGCGGCCGGCAAAATTGCGCAGTTCGTCGGCAGCGTTATGAACACCGTCGATGGCGCGGTTGGTTTCGATAATCGCATCTGGCAGAGGCTTGCCGCCTTCTCGCGCGATCTGCATAGCGAAGTGGTCGCGCTTACCTTCCATCAACGCGGCCAGTTTGCGGAGTACCGCAATGCGCTGATGAGGCTGGAGCCAGCCGCCTCGATCCCTGAAAATGCGCTCGGCGGCTTGCAGCTTGCGTTCCAGCGCGGCCGCATCGTCGGTCTCGACCTCCGCAATCTGTGCGCGGTCGAAGGCTTGACTGACCTTCAGCATTATTGGTTTCCTTGCATTTTCTGGCTCGTGCCGTGACATACGCTCATCTGCAATCCACGCTGGGCGTGCGGCTGCGCAACTCATCGACCAGCACGCGGGTGTTCTCGGAATAGTCGATCGGGACATCGACCAGATGGACCCCGCCGCCGGCGAAAGCGGCCTCGAGCGTTGGCACGAGGTCTTCTACTGCGGTCACGCGCGAACCCTTTGCGCCATAGGCCTGCGCGTAAGCGACGAAATCGGGATTGCCAAAGCTCATGCCGAAATCCGGAAAACCATCAACTGCCTGTTTCCACCGGATCATCCCGTAGGCACTGTCGTTGAGAATGAGCACGACGAGATTGAGCCCAAGGCGCACCGCGGTCTCCATCTCCTGCGAGTTCATCATGAAACCGCCATCGCCGCAGATCGCCATGACGCGGCGATTGGGGTGAAGCATGGCTGCCATCATCGCAGAAGGTAGGCCGGCCCCCATCGTGGCAAGTGCATTATCAAGCAACAGCGTGTTGGCGACATGGGTGCGGTAGTTGCGCGCAAACCAGATCTTGTACATGCCGTTATCGAGGCAGACGATTCCGTCTTCCGGCATCACCTTGCGGACATCGTGAACGAGGCGCTGGGGCGTGACCGGAAAGCGATCCTCCTCGGCGCGGTCGTTGAGGCGCGCCAGTATTTTCTGGCGCAGTTCCAGCATGGCATCATTGGAAGCGGTCCGGCCTTCGAGCAGCTCACCGAGCGCGTCAGCAGAAGCGCCAATATCGCCGATCACCTCAAAATCGGGATGATAGACCTGTTCAACCGTCGCTGGCTGGTAACCGATGTGAATGACCTTCGGCCCCCCTGCGCTTTTCATCAGGAAAGGCGGTTTCTCGACCGTGTCGTGACCGATGGCGACGATCAGGTCGGCGCGCTCGATAGCTTCATGCACATAATCGCCCTCCGAGAGCGCCGCAGTGCCCATGTAGAGGTTGGAGCCGCCGGTGACGGCGCCTTTGCCCATCTGTGTGTTGAAGAAGGGGAGCCGGGCTCGCCGGACAAAATCCGACAGTGGCTCCACAAGCGAAGGCCGGTTGCCCGCTGCGCCGATCATCACGATCGGCGAACTTGCGGCAATTACCATTTCCGCCGCCTTTTCAAGCGCTGCCTTGTGGGCGACGGCACGCTCCGCCGTATGGACGGCAATGACCGAAGCATTTGCAATCTCCTGGGACGCGACATCCTCAGGCAGCTCAAGGTGCACTGGACCAGGCCGTTCCTCCATCGCGATGCGGAAGGCTTCCCGGACCATTGCGGGGATACTCGCTGCGCTGACGATCTGGCGCGTCATCTTGGTCAGCGGTTTCATCGAGGCAACAATGTCAACGATCTGGAAACGGGCCTGCTTGGCACTCATCACCGGTTTTTGGCCAGTGATCAGGATCATCGGCATGGCACCGAGATGGGCATAGGCCGCGCCGGTCGACAGATTGAGCGCGCCGGGCCCCAACGTGGCGAGACAAACGCCGGGCCTTCCTGTCAGCCGCCCATGCGTTGCGGCCATGAAGGCTGCCGCCTGCTCATGCCGGGTCAGGACCAGTTCGATGCTGGAGGTTCGCAGCGACTCCAGAAAGTCGAGGTTTTCCTCGCCGGGCACACCGAAAATGCGCTCTACGCCTTCGTTCTCAAGCGCGGCGACAAACAGGTCCGATCCTTTGGGCATTGCTTGAATTCTCCTGCTGTTTGTTTTGAAGGTCCACGAACCCTAATACACGAAAGCGGCGATCGATCCGTTCTGGCCGGTTTTAATGATGGGGTATTTGGGAAGGCGTGCATAGGGCGGCCAAGGAAAGCACCGCGATGGTGCCCGATCTTCAAAGAAATCGGCCGCATGGAAACAGGATGAGTTCCGGCTGACCGCCGGAGGAACGCCCTCCCTCCCTTTGGATCCTGCGTCAAAAGTCTTCGCCGCTTTCGGACAGGACCTGCCTCACGCAGAGTCTCAAAAGCGGCCGTCTTTACAGGGCTCACTACACGCCAGCGGCTTCAGGATGATGCCGTGGGCCGTAATCTCGACATCCACATCCATCGTTTCGGCAACAACCTTCGCGAACCCGACCGGATCGTTGGCGGAGTACCACCCCACCACCTCACGCTGGGCCACCTCGGGGGTCACTTCTATCGCAATATTATTGTATCGATTGAACGCCGCTGCCGCATCCGCCAGCGTTTCACCTGTCAGCGCAATCTTTCCTTCGCGCCAGGCAAGTTCCTGGGTCAACTGCTCGCCATCGAGTGTGGTTATGCGCGGAGCCATGTCCCTGAGGTTGACTTCAGCCATAGCACCCGCCTGCAGTCTCATCGGTTCGGCATTCTTCCGGCCGATTTCGACAACCCCCTCCTGCACCACCACCAGCAGGGAATGCTCCGTCGGCTTACGCACCACAAACGCCGTGCCGATTGCCTTGACCGTGTAATCATCCGCAGAGACGACGAAGGGGCGCGTTGCATCATGCGCAACTTCAAAGAAACCCTCGCCGGAAATCAGGCGGATACTACGCTGCTCGTTCCGGAAATCCACATCCGCCTTGCTCGCCGTATTCAGCGTCATGATCGACCCGTCTTCCAGAGGCACACGCCGCACTTCTCCCCGCGCGGTCTGGAATGCCGCCTCATCAGCTGAAGGCGACTGAAGAAACATGAAGGCGAACACAAACGCGGCCGCCAAACCAGCGAGACCTGTCAGCCAATGAGACATTGCTCGGGGCGGGCGACTGGACACCGCGTCTAGTGGAATGTACCTGTCGATGCTCGCGCAAGGCAGCAACAAGGCCTGGGCGCGCACGAGCGCACCCTGATGACGACTGTTCCCGCTCAGCCAGCGATCAAGCGCCTTTTCTTCAGTCTGGCTTAATGGCCCACGATCAATTCGTGCCGCCCAACGAGCAGCCTCCTCATCGATGTCCCCGTGCTTCCCGTCTTTTTCCATTTCTTATTTCGCCAGAATTCAATCTATCAGATGCTGCAGGCGGTTCTATTCCGCTACTCTGATAAAAGTCCATTAGCTTCTTTACACCTCGTGCGAGGTGAGTTTCTACCGTGTTCTCGGATATTCCCAGCTGCTCAGAGATCTCGCGCTGGGAATATCCATGCACCTTCCTCAGCACAAAAACGATGCGACATTTCTTTGGCATCGAGTTGATTGCCAAAGACAGAATACGCATCTCCTGTGTCATTTCCAGAACACGATCCGGTGAAGGCTCCTGAGACACAAGATCAAGCGCCTCTAGGGATTCAATGGATTCAATAGACACCACGCGGTTCTGCCGGATCTCCTGGAGAAGAACTGAGTAAGCGGTTCTGAAAACATAGGCTCTCGGGTCTCGGATGTGCTCGAAAGAGGCCAGCCGAGTGAGCCTTGCATATGTTTCCTGAATAATATCATCCGCCGTCAAACCGATTCTATCAAGTCGTGCCCGCTTCTGAAGCCAGCTCCGCAATGCTGGCTCATGCGGAATGACACTCCGCGCCAACCAAGTAACGAACTCTCCTGATGGTGTGTGCATGGCCGCCAGCAGTATCCAGAAGATCGCGCCGCGACAAACGATTGGTCGGCCGGGAAGGCCAAAAAAGCACCAATGCAAAAAATATAACAAATTCGCCAAACTTGTGGCGGAAATGCAGTCAGAGTGCATCTGCCCACATGAAAGCCGACGAAAAGCTCCTCCCCGAAGAGGCGCACAAGCTTTCCGTATGAGGGGTGAAACGATCAGAGCGCGTTGCAGCCAACGGGGATCCCGGAGGCGCAGCGGGGATATTGGATGAACGCACAGGACACTGCAATCCTGTGAGACCAACTCCTCTGTGCTTGCGTGCCTCACAAGAGAGATGACGAGCGTCAATTGGAGACCGCAATGAAAAAACGAGGCCTGCGCTATACAACCGTATTGGGCATGGGCATATATCTGTCCACCCTTCTGGTTGCGCATGCGGAAGTCCGGGAGTTCAATCTTCCGGAGGGGGATGCCACCAAAACAATTCCCAGTTTTGCTCGCCAGAGCGGCGTCCAGATTGTTGTTCCTGCTGATCGGCTTCGCGGCAAGAAGACCCGCGAAATCAAAGGGAAGATGGACACCAAGATTGCGCTCGAAAAGCTGCTTGAAGGGACGGACCTGAAAGTTGTTCTTACCGAGGACGGAAAGACATTCAGCCTACGGCAGGATCTTTCCGAATTTCGTTCCCCCGCACAGACCATCCAGGTCAGCAGCTTTCAGCTGGCAGATAACGCGCCGCAAGCAGCCCCTTCCGCACCCGCAGCGGAACAAGCCCCGGAGATTGTCACGCAAGCGCCGGTGGAAGACGCTGTGAACACGCTCGACAAGGTCGTGATCGTCGGTTCTCAGATTGCTGGCGCGCGGCCGACCGGGGTTGTGCCCGTCACGGTGATGGGAGAAGACGAGATCGCCGCGTTGGGCATTTCTTCGGGAGAAGATCTTTTCCGCTCTCTTCCTATTGCAGGTGACGTCTCCTTCAATACCCAAACCCTCAGCGGCGGCAGCCAGGGCGCAGCGCGCGGCGATGTCTCCTCGATCAATTTGCGGGGCCTGGGCTCAAGCTACACGCTCCTCCTGCTCAATGGCCGCCGGACCGTTCCCTACGGATTGACGCAGGGGCGTCAGGAATCCAGCTACAATGCCAACGCAATACCGGTGTTCGGGCTTCAGCGCCTCGAAATCCTGCGGGATGGCGCTGCGGCGCTTTACGGATCAGATGCCATCGCAGGCGTCGTCAACAATGTTCTGCTCTCGAACTATAATGGGCTGAAAGCCCAGGTGCAGTATGGCGGCGCCGAAGGCACAAACCTCCGCCAGTTTCAGGCAAACCTTCTCTGGGGAAGCGACTTCGCTGACGGGCGAGGCAACTTCACTACGTATCTGAACTATGGCGGCGACACAAAGCTCTATACATCTGATCAGGAGTTCACAGCATCGCTGGATCTTCGCCCGCTGATCGCAAATACCAGCTTTGCAGGCAACACAGCTTTCGACACCCGGGGCACCTCCTCGCCCTGGGGCGGGTTTCAGGTGCTGGGGGCAACATCAGCCATCAGAGCGAACGGCGTTGCAATCACCGACTCCGTTGGCAGGTTCCACATTCAACCTGTCACCAATGCAGGGTGCCTGTACCAACTTGGAAATGGCCTCTGCATTGACGATGGCGTGGTGACTGGTGCTGCGGACCGTAACCTGCGGTTCGATTCTGCCGCTGCCATCCCCGGCATGACGGTCACGCCCTCAATTGACCGGATCAATATCTTCAATACCCTCACCTACGAACTCCCCAACAATATGGAAATCTTCGCCGAGGCCGGCATCTACTATGCCAAATCCGAGTCGATGACGACGGCTGTCGGCCCGCTGGCCCACACACCGATCACCATTCCCGCTGACAGCTATTACAACCCCTTCGGACCGGTCGGATCCCCCAACCGTATCGACGGGCTGGATATCCCCGCTGAAGGCGTGGACATCACGGTACTGAGCTATCTTCTGGCAGATGTCGGCGGGCGTCTGGCCCAGGTAGAGAGCAAACAGCACAGGCTGCTTCTGGGACTGAAAGGCGAGACCGCCGGTTGGAACTGGGAAACTGCAGCCCTCTATTCAGACTCTTCAGCAGAAGACATCGCCACCAATGTTCAGAACTCGCTGTGGCATGCATCCCTCTCCGGAACAACGCCAGCCGCCTACAATCCCTTCAACGGCGGCAACGTCGCCGAACCAAATCTCGCCGACACAACGCTGAGCACAGATCTCAGCTCCTTCCTGATTGACGCCCGCCGCTATGGCCGCGCTTCTTTAGGCCTTGTCGACTTCAAGCTTTCCCGCGGGGATATCTTCAACTTGCCTGCTGGCGGCCTTGGCCTGGCAGCCGGCGTCGAAGTTCGTTGGGAAACGTCCGAAGATGATCGCGACTCCACAGGCGATTTCACGACCAATTATTATGACACAGTAACCGGGCTCACCTATCCCAGCGACACGCTCGGCGCTTCCGCTGCCTGGGATGTCAGGGGCAACCGCACGGTTTATTCGGCATTCGCCGAACTGGCCGTGCCGATCATCTCTCCTGAAATGAACATCCCCTTGGCTCGAGCGATCGACCTGCAATTTGCCGGACGGTATGAAGACTATAGCGATGTGGGGAGTGTTGCTAAGCCAAAGGTCGCTGGCTCCTGGGACGTGTTTGACGGGCTTCGCCTGAGATCATCCTGGCAGCAGGGCTTTGTTGCTCCAACCCTTCAACAGCTTGTTCCTGTTGACCGTCCGACCTCGCAGACCCGTCTCGACGACGTACTCTGCGAGGCAGACCTGCGCGCGGGCCGCATCACGGCCTGGGGCCTGTGCTCCCAACGTCCGCAGGTGCAGGTACAGACAACCGGCAACGCAAACCTGAAACCGGAGGAGTCCGAAAGCCTCTCCTACGGACTGGTTATCGACTCAAATTTCATACCTGAAAAATTTGGGCACTTCACAATCACCTACGATAACTGGAAGATCGATCAGGAGAACAAGGTGGGCGCTCTAAGCGCCGAAAACGCGCTCACACTCGATTATCTTCTGCGCGTTCGCGGATCTTCCAATCCAAATGTCGTACGCGCGGCGCCCACACCAGCGGACATTGCCTTTGTTGAGGGTACCGGCCTCGCCCCTATTGGCGAGATTCTCTATGTCATCACCAGCTATGACAACCTCGATTCCCGGACGATCGAAGGCTACGATGTGGGCTTGACCTATGAAGCACCCGAAAGCTTCATCGGAAAGATCAATGCTTACGCAAATATCAGCATACTTACAGATTACTTCCAGAACCCATCTGCTGTTCAGCAGGAGATGCTGGATGCTCAGGCTGCGAACGAAATCAACGCCGGCGCGAACGTCGGAGGCGCGGCAAGCCTGCTACAGTCCAGCGGCAACCCCGAACTCAAATGGAATGCCGGCCTCAACTGGCGCCGTGACCGCCTCGCGGCAGGCCTCACCGCCAGCTACACGGGCGAGGTCTACCAGTATAACGTGGTCAACGCAGCAAGCGAACCGTGGGAGGTTTCTGACCAGCTCACCTTCGGCCTGTGGGGCGAGTATGGTTTCGAAGACCCGTTCGGCGGTGACAGCTCGGTTCGCCTTGGCGTGCGCAACCTGACCGACGAAGCACCTCCGCTATCCACAAACGGATACCTCGGCAATCTGTACCAGCCCTATGGCCGCTACTGGTATGCCCGCCTCCAAAAAACCTTTTGAACCGGCCCCTCCAGCCAGCCTCTCTCTCCCCGAGAGGCTGGCGCCCCATATAAATTAGGATTTCCCACGATGAGCAAAATCACCCGCAAGGACTTTCTCAACCTTTCAACAGCGCTGGTGGCAACAGCGGGGCTCAGTGCCTGCGCCAGTACCCAGACCGCTGCAGCAGCAGCGCCGGCAACCAAAGCCGCCCCATCTTCCTCCGGCAAACTTCTGATCAAGAACGCTGATATTCTCACCATGAATGCTCAGCGTGAAGAATTCACAGCGACTGACGTGCTTGTCGAAGGTGGCAAGATCACGGCCATCGGCAAGGGCCTGGCTGCCGCAGATGCCGAAGTCGTCGATGCCAGCGGCATGATCCTCATGCCGGGCATGGTCGATGGTCACCGTCACGTCTGGGAATGTATGGAAGCTGGAAGGCTCACCAAGTTTCACCCCGGTGAATACTCCACGTACCAACAATGGAAGATGCGCACCATCGTCAGCATGAATGCAGACGAGATGTATATCTCGGGCCTCATCGGCGGTCTTCTGGCGATTGACTCCGGCGTCACCACGATGCTCGACTACGCCCACGGCCAGATCAACCAGGAAATGGCGATTGCTGCCGCCAAAGGCTTGCAGGATTCTGGCATTGGCGGGTTCTTTGCTTTCCAGTTGGGCGTTTCCTCCTCCTACAAGCCCGGTGACACGGTAGACCTTGCGCGCGCCGATTCCGAACGCATTGCCACAACCACCGAAACACATTGGGCAATCGCCGACACTCTGCACAAGGAAGTGTTCAACGATCCGGGCGCCCTGCTTCAGTTCGGCCTCTGCCCGGCTTCGGGGATAGGAAACGAAATTTCTCTGATCAAGGAGGAATGGGGCCGCGCCCGCAGCTACGGGCTGCAGATTCTGGCTGCACATATTCACAAGCCGGCCACCCCGCACCCGGCCGGCTACATGGGCTATCGCGACTCCGGCATGCTGGATCTTGCCGACGCGGGATTGCTGGGGCCGGACTACCATATCTCCCATGCCAACCGTCTGACGGATGATGAATTCCGGGTTCTTCGGGACACAGGGGGCATGGTTTGTGCCACCGCAATGGGCGAATTCCCCTATATGTCGGCCGCCTTCCGTGGACCTTCCTGCCACGGCCGTGCTCGTGCCGCCGGGGTTGCCGCCGGCATCGGGATCGATGTGTCGCTCGCTCTGACGCATGATTATTTCGAACATGTCCGCGCCGGCTTCTGGAACCTCTATCTGGAGCCTGCGGGGGTGAAAATTGCCAACGCCTCTAAGTCTTATGACGCGCTGGATTTTGCCACGAATACCGGCGCAAAAGCCGTTCGCCTCGATAAGGTCGTCGGCAGCATCGAAACGGGAAAGCGCGCAGACTTTGTTCTGTTGAAGACAGACCGTCCGGGCTTTGGCCGTCTTGGTACGTTGGCGGACCGTGTTGTCACCTTCGCTGCGCGCGAAGATATTGACAGCGTATGGATCGCCGGGAAGGCACGCAAGCGCAATGGCGAAATGGTCGGGGTCGACCTGAAGGAGATCATGCAGAAAGTCTATGCGGCCCAGGATCGCTACGGCCCGCTGGCAGCCAGCATCAATTTCGTCTGATTCCTCCTTTCTCGATCCGGTTTGCCGGGTCTGCACAAGCAGATATGGCAAACCGGATCGGCCACCTGAAGGCCGGCGGCATATGAAACTTACCCGAAAAGACTTTCTCAAACTCGCCGCGTCCACATCGGCGGTTTCCATGGCCGGTTGCGCTACCGCCAGCGCTGTATCTTCCAATCGAACCCTTATCAGGGGCGCCGACATAATCTCGATGGTTGATCCTGATGCAGAGTATATGAATACCGATGTCCTGATCGAAAACGGCATCATCAAGGATATCGGAAAAGACCTCCCGGCAGATGGCGCCACTGTCGTCAACGCCGGGGGCATGATCCTCATGCCGGGCATGATCGATGGGCACCGCCATGTCTGGCAAACCTTGCTGAACGGAGCACTCCCGAAGATTTCACCGCGGTACGCCGAGTACGACCGCACCACAAACATGATCTACGCTCTGGCCTACGAACCGGAGGATATGTTTATCGCACAATTGATGGGCGGCCTCGCCTGCCTGGATTCTGGTGTCACCTCGGTGATCGACCAGATGCACGCCGCTAATGGTGATGCGATGGAACAGGCGGCCGCACGCGGACTGATTGCGTCGGGCGTGGCGGGTGTCTTCTGCTACCAGATGCGCAACGGCCCCTACTATACCGTCGGCGACACCTACACACGCGAGAAAGCCCTGGCGGACCGTAACCAGCCACCTGATGAGCGGCATTGGGCGACCGCCGAAAAAATCCGGGATCTTTATTTTAGCGGAAAGGAGAGGGTGCTGTCAGACGAATGCGAACCAGTCTCCGATATTCGCGCGCGAGCAGGTCTCAGGCGACAAGAAGTTCGCGCCACTCGCGAAGCGCGGCGTCTCGTCTGGCTTTGAAGTTAATGCGCGAGTATAGGTGCCTTTCGAGATTGAAATGATTGTGTACTGAGGAATGCGTGGACGCGAACTTCTGGAGACTTCGCATCCGCCTGAAACGCGACATCGCCCGCTCCCTTCGTCGGAGAGGAAGGTGTGAGTTCTCGGAACGATTATTGAGATGGCGCCCGGCTTCATGGCGATGTTCGTTGCCGATCGCTTTCAGAGCCGCACCGTAAGACCGAAGCTTGTCGGTGACGATAACCTCAGGGTTTCCATAGCGCTTCATCGCTTTTCTTAGGAATTTCAACGCTGCAGCCTTGTCCCTGCTCTTTGTGACGTATGCTTCGAGAACCTCGCCCTCATGGTCAACCGCGCGCCAGAGGTAGTGTGTCTCGCCACAGATCTTCACAAACATCTCGTCTAAATGCCAGCGCCACTGCGTTACCTGGCGCATAGACTCTGACCGCCGCTTCCGGATCGTTCGGGCAAAGTAGGTTCCAAACCGGTCTACCCACAACCTCACACTTTCGTGGCAAATATCGATCCCGCGCTCGTGCAGAAGGTCTTCGACATTGCGTAGCGACAGCGGAAATCGGACGTACATCATCACAGCAAGTTGGATGATCTCGGGAGACGTTTTGAAGTAGCGGAAGGGATTTTGAGCCATTTTCGGAGGCTAGCTCCGGATTCCGGCTCTTCAAGCCCCGTTCCGCTGACAATGCCCGCCCGCATCCTCAACCACACACCGCTCGGCTCACCGGTCACGCAGATCTATAACCGGTATGACTATGCGGCGGAGAAACGCGCCGCGCTCGAACTCTGGGCTGAAACCCTGCTGAAGATAAGCAGTGTGGCGCAGTCAAAATAGCAAATAAACTGAATGACATCTCAGCCTCGTCCGATGCGGCTAAAGATACACCCCCCACGGCTTTTTGCGGGGATGCGCTTTTCCAGCGCGATCACTAGAAACGTTGTACGATTCTGCAACGGCCTAATCGAGAAGCTTGTCTTTCAGGGCGCTCACATCTGTTTCATCTAAACCGTACACGGTCTTTACAAATAATTCGATGGTCCCGTGCTGTCCTTCCAGCTCGGAGAACGTTGCCCTTATATAGTCGGGATGGGACATGAGAAGCGGCTCAACCACCTCCTCAGCGAGCTCGCGCAACATACTTTGCCCGTGCAGCCCGGAGGGGGTCTTGTCGTCGAGGCCAAGCTCCTTTCGGTAATCCACGATCCGGGCCGACAGCGCGTAATCTTCGATGACGAGAGGCTCGGGGACACCCAACAGAGACAGGATGATGGCAGCCAGGACCCCGGTTCTGTCTTTTCCGGCGGCGCAATGAAACAGAAGCGGAAACTCTCCTTCAGCCAGGCATCGCAAGACTGATGCATAAGCCTCAGCATGATCGTAGGGCAGGCGCCTGTAAAGTTTTAGCATTAAATCGGTCACGGCTTCCGGCCGCAGGTCAGGGTCTGTAAACGTGGCGGCCATCGCATCCAGGTTGCCATTGTCGCCCGACTGGAAGCCGGCCTGCCTGACAGGGTTGCCGACCCAGACAGTGGGTAAGGCGTTGCGTTCCTCCGGGGTTCGCAAGTCAAACACGCCTTTCAGCTCCAATCTGTCGATTTTGCGATAGTCAGACTGCGTCAGCTTATTCAGCCCTGCAGAACGGAAAATCTGATATCTCCTAACGGATTTTCCGCAGACGGTAGGATATCCACCAAGATCACGGAAGTTCTGCGCTCCCTGCAGTTTCAGGACGCGGCTGGGAACACTTCCTGCGTAGGGTTTGAATGTACGTATCCACATATCCGCCTTCTATCCGATTTTATCGCATGCTTGGGCCCACCGGAATTCATTGCCGCGCCCCCGCCGACAGAGATCAGCGGATTGCTGACGCTGGTAGAGTTTGCGAAACAAGACCGCGACGTCGCGTTCTCATGAACTCATGATGCGCTGGGCCATGTCCCAGTAAAATGCAGTCATGGCCTTGTACTGGGCGGCAATATCTCCAGGGAGATATCTCGACATGGACCCCATGCAGATCAGAATTTCATAAGCGGCGTGCACCTTATAATAGCTCAGATCGCCGATCGGCTTTCCACCGACATCCGCATACATTGAAAGCCAGTCTGCTTCTGTGGGCGGAGCGACCGGCAGACTTGCCGCATGCGGCCGATGTGGATCCATTGAGACAATCTGAATTGCCAGATCGAGCTCCGCCGCGCCGACCGAACTCAGCTCCCAGTCAAGCATCGCAGAGACACGATTGTTATGCAGCAGATAATTGCCGAGATTGGGGTCTCCATGCATGAGCACAGGCTGTCTGATAACCGGCGCATTTGTCAGCAGCCACTCATGGATCGGAAGCAAGCGCTCATAATCATCGGGCCTGGCCCAGTCCCAAGTCTTGCGCCACCAGTTAATGAATTTCTCCGGCGGCGACCCGCCATGGGCCTCTTTCGAAAAATCCGCCAAGCCGTAAGCGGCGTAGTCGAGACTGTGCACGGCTGCGAGATTGCGAAGAATGTCGAGATAAATTTCACGGCGCTCAGGCTGAGTTGCTTCCACAAGTGGACCACTGGTGAACAATGAGGTTGGAATGGGGGCGCCGGGTGCACACTCCATAAGGAACCCCGATACGCCGAGCATTTCACCGGACGCGTCCAGACCGTAGACGCGGGGTACCTTCACAGGCGCGTTCTGAAGTTTTTCAAGCAGTTTATACTCTGTATCAAGGTCGTACTTGTAGAATATCCGATTGTCCGTCTGGGGATCATACCTCAAAACGAGCTGCTTCTGTTCGGCTCTACCCCGTTTCAGTATCTCGGCGGAAAAAACCAGAATTCCGGAAGATGAACCCGATTTCGCGGCGCCGCCCCCTAGTTCACCCAGCCGAATATCAGCGGAAAAAACGTCTTCCAGAAATCCCTTCAGCCGGGTGGCGTCAATTTTTGCGTAGTTTCCCTTTGCGGCCGCAACGCTTTGATCCAGCGTATTCGATAAATCATTCATAGCTTCCTCCTGAAAAACCGCCGTGTCTGCGAACGGCTTCTGCTTTTAGTTCGCTGGTTTGAGAATTCGATCTGAGATCGCTATCGGATCCACCCCGGATCAAAGCTGCGCTTTGTCAATCCGTCTTCACAATTTGCAAACAGCGTATGAGACACCGCCGCTTCGCCCTGACGCGGATTATCGATCATGTTGAAGTCGCAGACGCCGGCACGCCCGTTCCAGCGCGGGATCGACAGGGCTTCAATACCAGCCGGAGAGGAACCCGGACCTCCGTTGTTGAGGTGTGTGGACGTCACCACGCCATCAATGGTATCGACATCGATCCGCAGGGTTTCACCATTCTCCAGTTTCACGACAGACCACCCGCCGATGACAGAGTAGCCGTCACACAGCGTGGAGCTCACGGTATGGAAATCCCGGATGATCTGGCGCTCCCCCAGGAGCATGACCCAGCCGAACTTGTGCAGGTCACCGCCCTGATCGTGCATACTGATGAGAGAGTAAGACATGTCCGGCCCGACCGTACCCGCATGCCATCTTGCCGACCGAAACACGGCATGCGGCCGAGCGCCATATCCGTGGTCTCGATACGCAATGCCATTCTCGATATTGATCACACGGTCGCCAAACCGGATCCTGCCCTCGAGGCGGCCCGCACTTTCAGGATGACCAGAGGTTCCGACGGTTTCTTTCACAGAGCCTGAGACGGCCGACAGCTCCTTGCCGTGATTGGGTCCGCCGACGAAAGACCAGTCCTGAGACGGGAACCAGTCATAAACCCGGAGGTCAACGTCAGCATCCTTGTCCCATGCCTCGAAACGGCAATACTTCATGTCAGGAATGGAATACTTTGCGGTACCTGAACTGGCCGTGGTGTCTGTCCGGTCCCCGGGTTGAAGCTTGCGATCCAGCAGATGGCGGCGAAAGCGGGTCCCGTCCGGAAGGGCCATACCCCAGTGGGTCTGGGTCGTGCCCTGATTCACATAGGCGCCCGTTCTCAAGAAGCCGACGGCTCCGGATATGGGATCACGGAAGACAAGAACCCAGGACTCCTGCCAGTCGGGATGATCGCTCGGTGTATGCGGCAGATCTACTTCGGAATAGAGTGACATAGGTCCTCCCCTTGATTATATTATATCAGACTACGGATTTCTGTATCAGGCCGGCTTGAATCGGATTGGCAGCTTCTTGGGACCACTGATAAAATTCGACTGCGTCCACTTCGGAGGCCCCGCAAGTTCCATCGATCGGATACGCGGAAGCAGTTCCTCAAACAGTATCCGCATTTCAAGCCGCGCCAGATGCTGGCCCAGGCATACATGCGGGCCATAGCCAAACGACAGCTGCCGGTTAGGGGAACGTTCAATGCGGAAGTGATCCGGATCGTCGAACACGGCCTCATCCCGATTGGCCGACATGTAAGACAGCATTACCCAATCGCCCGCCCCGATCCTCTTGCCGCTGATCGTGTAATCAGACACCGCCGTACGCATGAAATGTTTCACCGGGGTCGTCCAGCGGATGGCTTCCTCCACGAGACCGGGAATGAGGGACGGATCGGACTTGACCGCCCGCAACTGATCGGGCGCCTCCGCCAGGGACCAGATACCCCCGGCAGTGGACGCAGACGTGGTGTCATGGCCCGCAGTGGCGACCAGGACGTAGTAGCTGTTGGCCTCATGTTTTGAGATCGGCTTTCCGTTGATCATCGCATTGGCAATGACCGATGCCACATCGTCCCGGGGTGCCTGCCTGCGAAGCTCTGTCAACTGATCGAAATAGGCATAGAAATCCCTGAGCACGGAATCGAACACTGTCAGGGCCGTGGCAGGATCTGCCATGGCTCCAGCATCCCTGCTCTTTTCGGGGTCACGCGCTCCAAACAATTGCTGGGTCAGCGCCAGCATCATCCCCTCATCCTTTTCCGGGACACCGAGGATCTCCATGATCACATGCAGGGGGTAGTGCAGCGCCACATCATCGACAAAGTCGCACGAACCCTCCCGCGCGAGCATTCTGTCAACCGCCTGGCGGGCTATTTCCCGAATGCGCCCTTCAAGTTTCCTCAGGCTGCCGGCAACAAACCAGGCCTGAGTCAGCATCCGGTAGGTCCGGTGTTCGCTGCCATCCATGTTCACGACAGACCGCGTCAGATGAGGCGAACCCTGTCTGGCTTCGATTGCCTCTCTCATGTCACGGGGAACAAGAACCGTGGAGCGGTCCTCGTTGCGGAATATGTCCGCCTGCCGTTCAATCTCAAGGATGTCCGCATGCCTTGTGATCAGCCAGAAAGGGTCAAATCCGGGTGCCTCCACTTTGCGCACAGGATCGTGCGACCTCGCCCATGCCAAAGCCTTATGGATCGGCTCGGGCTCAGCAAAGCTGCGCGGATCGGTAATCAGCCGAGACAGGCCGGACTCGGATTCAGCGGACAGAGAAGAATGGGTCATAACACCCTCAGGAAAGTACACACCAAAAGCGAACCAGGAGGAGGCGCCTGATCCCTGACGAGCGCTCAGCGCCCCTCAGGGATCCTGCATCCGCGCGGAGCTACTCGGCAGCCAGGACAAACGGGACCGAGAGTCTCCGGTCAATTTCAGGGCCACTGACCCCGATCATTTGTCCGGGGACAGCGCCGGTGCAGTTTGTACCATCCGTGAACGTAACCTCTCCATTGACGATGACAAACTCAATACCCTCGGGCTTGCAGACACGGCGCCACTCCCCTCCGGGAAGGTCATTCGCAATCTCATACTCAAGGCGCTTGTAACCCAGCTTGTCGAAATCATAGATCAGGATATCGGCCGCAGATCCTTCGACGAGCGTACCACGATTTGTCAGATTAAAGACCTTCGCCGGAAGGCCGCTCAGCTTGTAATGCATTTCCTCAAGGCTCATCTGCCCGCTCTCACGGACCATCCACATGATCATGTCAGTGGAAAAGTGCCCTCCCGACCAGAACTTGACGTGAGCGCCGCCGTCCGACGTGCCAGGAATCGTCCGGGGATGCCGGAGAACCTCAGCGACTTTCGCGGTATCCGCACTCAGGGCGTCCGGGAGCAGGAAATCGGAGGCCGCGTCGGTGTCTGCAACGATGTCCATGAAGAGATCGGTTACACTGTCCCGCCCCAGGGCCTGGGCGATCTCGTGAACGGTCTTGCCTTCAAACTGTGCCCATGGCTCCACGCCGTATGCCTTGTTGAGCTTATAAGTCTCCAGCGGTCCCCCTGCAGCGGCAAGATGGACCGGGTCATAGGCTTCACGCAGCCGGCGGCGGAAATCGGGATCCTTTGCCTTTGCCACTTTCGCGGCCTGGTCACCGGCAAAGGTGAACTCCCGGAACACCGGCATGATATTCCAGATATCCCAGTCCATGGGTTTGAATTCGTTCCAGCCGCGCATCGTCAGCGTCATGGAATAGACTTCAAGACCCTCCGCCGCTGCCCGGTCGAGCATCTCGAGCATTTCTTCATGATACGTCGGGATGTAGTCATTCACGAGCGTCACATTATGGATGACGGGACGACCTGAACGGCGGGCCACTTCGAGCCCGACTTCGGTGAACCGGGCGCCAGGCGAATCCACGAGCGCCTGAACAACACCCTCCCCCCGTTCCCGGAGAACATCGGCCAGGGCGTACAGGTCCTCCAGATGCATGATATCGGTCGGCATCGGTTGACCGTCACAGTCGATGTGGGTGTTATTGTTGCCCTGGTAGGAAAAACCAAAGCCAATCGCCCCCATGTCCATGGCCTTGTGGAGCTCGGCCTTCATGATATCTCGCTCTTCAGCCGTGGCCGGACGCGATTTGGCGGCCTCGAGCCCCATTACATAGATAAGCAGGGGATTGAGCGGCACCATGTTGAGCACGTTCACGCCCAGCGGCGTGCGCTTGAGATGCTCGAGCCATTCGGGATAGGTGATCCAGTCCCACTCCAGCGCCGCCTTGAGGGATTTGTAAGGAACCTGCTCAGTCGTCTCCATCTGCTGCATGTACCTGTCCCGGTGCTCGGGACGACAGGGCGCAAGACCAAATCCGCAATTGCCGACGGCAATCGTGGTCGTACCATGCCAGCCGGAGTTCGTGACATAGGGATCCCAGTGCAGCTGGGCATCATAGTGCGTATGCGTATCGATAACGCCTGCCGCAACAATCTTTCCGGACGCATCAATTGTGCGCGTCCCCTCCCCTTCAACCGCCGGTCCGATTGCGGCGATACGCCCCCCGGAAATGGCGATGTCCCCGATGAATGCCGGCCGGCCTGACCCGTCGACAATTTTGCCACCCCGGATCACTGTATCAAATTTTGCCACTTTAGCCTCCCGAGAGAAGAGTGAATTGCGTTTTGCTTTACTTTAACAGCCTATAGATTTGCATTATGCTTTTTTCCTAACTCTTGTCAAATGTTTGCGAACTTTTATCTGGTGTAAATTTAGCAGACTCACCTTCAAAAATATCGCCCGCTGGACAGACGCGGTTGTCACCGAGGAAAAAAATACTCCCGGCGAAGCTTCCTCCGCCGGGAGAGTTGGCTGGCGCGGCGAAGCGCTTACCAGGAGGAATAAATCAGCGCGCCGAACCCAGCTTCATGGAGAGCCGTACCCCATAAGTGCGCGGCGCTGAAAACTGGCCGACCACACTTGCTGTTGTGCTGGCTGCGACGAGACTGTGCGCGTAAATCTCATCTGTGATGTTTTCGACAAACAGCTGGGCCTCAAACCTGTCGTCCGCCGGACGCCAGACTACTCTGGCATTCGACACCCAGTAGGCGTCCTGTACGGTTCCCGACTGCCCAGGCGCTGTTCCATTGAAGACGTCATGGAACACATCACTGGTGTAAGATGCTTCACCCCGGAACAGCAGATCGCCCCGTTGACCGAGCTCCGCCATATACTGGGCCCCGAAATTCAGCTTCCACTCAGGCGCTCTGATAAGCTGGTTGCCGCCGATATTGAGCGTTGCAGATTCCGTTGGATCCAACAGCAGCTGATCATCATACTCGGAGTGGATCCATGACCCGGAACCATCCACCTGCAATCCCTCAATCATATCAGGCTGCAACACATACTCAACCTCGACACCATAAAGGGTGGCAGCCGCAGCATTTTTGATGGTCGAACTGTTGTTCACATAGGTGGTGAACTGAATATCCGAGAAGTCATAATAGAATGCTGCAGCATTAAAAAGCGCCTGATTGTTGGCGAATACCGACTTGAAGCCAGCCTCATACGACCAGAGAAACTCCGGATCAAACGTGGCTGTACATTCGGCCGGATTGAACCCTCCGGCCTTGTAGCCGCGGGACACCTTGCCATAAACCATGCTGTCCGAACCGAGATCGAAATCCAGCCCGCCCGTTCCCGTGACTTCCCCCCAGCTCTTGCTGGTGTCTGTTTCACAAAGAGCGGCTGCCGGAATAAAGTTTGAGTGAAGCTGACGGAAGGCGGATTTTTCATCCTCCGTGTATCTGACGCCAGCTGAAGCCCTGAGACGTTCGGACAGATGATATGTACCATTGACGTACACAGCGGTCGATTTCGTTTTCTGGTCGGCACCGAACGAGAGCGTACCGATTGGCGAAATTCCCGGACTGTAGAGCGTCGTGCCGAGCACCGGATCAGCGATCAGTTGCAGCAGGTTCGGGATGAACGGCTGGGAGAGGTCGAACACCGGTGGCGCTGACGGGTTCGTCAAGCTTCCGGCCAACGCGACCTGATTGCCAATCGCCGGCGCAAAAAGGTCGGCTTTCAAGACCGCTTTGTCGTCAAAATAGAAGCCTCCGAGAACATAATCGAGTTTGCCGGCGAGCGCTTCGCCAGACAGCGTAAGTTCCTGACTAAACTGTTTGGACGACTGAAAGATCGGGCCCTCATACAGGATGGCTGCAGACGACCCGTCATTGTCTATTCGGATGTTGCCCTCAGATTCCCTGTAAGCGGTTATTGATTTGAGCGTGGCATTCCCAAGGTCATATTCGAGCGTACCACTTAGGCCATTTATATCGAAAACCTGCTTTGACGGAAAATCATTCCAGAAGTCCAGACTTTCCCGAGGATTGCTGGCAAACTGCCCCGGAGGCGTAAGACCATAGTAATCAGCAATGCTCCCATTACCCAAAAGCGCAAGATCGTCCGCCGAAAGCAGCCCTGGAATACCCGCAAGGACGGGCGCGGGGAGTGAGAAAATCCCCAGAGGCGTTTGCGGCGTCACCCCAGATGCAAGAGGGATGGTATCAACAAACTGCTGCACACTTGACGTAGTCTGTCGTGTTTTGTCTGCACGCAGAATAAATCTCAGATCTGGCGTAAGATCAAAGAGAAGACTTGCCTGCGCGCTGAAAAGATCGTTGCCGTCATAGTCACGGCCATCATAGAGATTGTGGCGATACCCATCCCGGCGTTCATGCTTGACCGTCAGCCGCCCCGCCACCTTCTCCCCCACAAGGGCGCCAGTGATACCGCCTTCAGCGACCCGACGCCCGTAATTGCCTGCAGTCACGGCAAGGTTGCTTCCGAAATCATATTCCGGGAGCCGCGTAATATAGTTGATGGCGCCCCCCGTGGAGTTCCGGCCGTAGAGCGTCCCCTGAGGCCCGCGCAGCACCTCGATCCGCTCAAGGTCGAAACTCGGGACCGCCTGGGTAAAAAGCTGCCCCACATAGACGCCGTCCTGGAAACTTGCCACGGTCGGCTCGCCAGCGGTGACGGTCAGATCCGAGCCGATGCCGCGCAGAGAAAGTTGGGTGTAGCCTGTGAGTTGCGCGAACACCAGCGAGGGTACGCTGAACTGCAATTGCTGCGGACCCTCGATCTGTTTAAGCTCGAGGGCTTCAGTATCAAACGCACTCACCGCCAGCGGAGCACTCTGGAGAACCTCCTCTTTTTTCTGTGCGGTGACAACGATACTGCCAAGCCGCCTTTCGCTGCCCGCCTCCGGACCGGCTGCATCCGCCTCGATTTCACTGCCCCCCGGCTGAGCGCTATCCTGGGCGGCAGCCACCTGGCCGGAGAGTAGGAGCGCCGTAAGGCATACTCCCAAAGAAAGCCTGTTACCGATTGACGACATAAGTTCCTCCCTCGTCGCGCGTTCTTATTGTAAGCATTCCTGTGTCGGGCGCCGCCGCAGAGGGCCCGCCGGATTCTTGCGGACAGAAGTCGTCCGCACCTATTCGAGCGTGACACCCAGGGCCCGGGCCTGCGCCCGGCAGAGTTCAGGTCCGCGCCTGAGCACAGGCTCATATGCACTCAGCACTTCAGACGGAAAATGCTTCATCGCCAGGACGTTGATCACTGCCATCCGGTAACCCGCGAACAGCTCGAAGTACTCCATATGCCGCAATGTATAGCCTGATGACCGCTCATACTCCGCGCGCATCTCCTCATAGGTGAGCACACCCTCCGGCCACGGAACACCATCCTGAAGAATCGAATCTCCGATCTTCAGATATGCCAGATCGCACTCCCGGGGGCCCAGAAAACTCATTTCCCAGTCGAGAACTGCCGAGAGTTCAGTGCCGACATAAAGATAATTGCCGAAATTGGCATCGCCATGGCACAGAACCTCCTCCATACCGTCCGGCTCATTCTCAATAAGCCACTGGCGTACCGGCGCGAGCTGCCGGATATATTCCGTGTTCCCGCTCCAGACCAGAGCGTCCCAGTACCAGTTCGTTTCGCGCTCGACAGGGCGTGCACCCTTTGCACGCCCGCGCATCCAGTCCAGCCCGAGGGATTTCCAGTCCAGCGCATGGATATCCGCAAGGGCACGGACATACCCCCGGCTCATCGCGCGCCTCCCTTCCGGAGGCGCGTCATGCAGGATACCGGACGCCATCCAAGCCATCGGTGTACTGACACCCGCCGCGCGCTCCATGACATATCCGGGCCTGCCAAGATAAGTCCCTTCAGAATCCAGCCAGAGTTGCTTTGGCACCGGAACAGCACTCTCACCAAGGGCCCGCTGCAGCCTAAACTGTTCGGTCACATCATAATGATGAAACAGCCCCCTCTCCGGGAGGAAGCGCAAAACCAGTCGGCGGTCCTCATGCCCAATTTCGGACTGATATCTTGCGCGAAACAGCATCGTTCCATTGGAGCCTCCGGCGGCTTCCGCCACGGGCCGCACATCGTCTACGGCTATGACCGCACTCACATCTGACTGAGCGGCAAGAAACGCTTCGAGCCGCCTTTGCCACTCGTCGGGCGTAACACCCTCAAACCGGGCCTTGCGGGAAATTTCCACAATCCCTTTGCTGATGTCCGCAGCATCCATGCGCATCGCCTCCCTGTTCTTCGCCAGTTACCGGCGCTTGTTTGCGTTATTAAAGTTAGATTACACATTACGCAATGGGCGCTAACCTGTTTTTGCTATTTAATTCGCAATCCGGCCTATAAAGCAATATTTTCAGCATTATCCGATCTCGAAAAACTAGACTTCACCGGGGGTTCGCGCGCCATTCAAGCCGGCCCGGACTGGTGTGACGTTTGGGCGCCGCCTACAGTTGACGTTCGCAAAATTGCGATGATGGACACCGCCATGGAAACTAGTCTAAGTAAAACAGGGAAAACGCGACCAATATACACTCGCGCCTCGCTAGACGGGATACATCCATGATTGCTGACGAGCTGGACCTGCAGATCATCGACCTCCTAACCGGCAACGCTCAGCTTACGAACAAGGAGATCGCCGATCGCGTCGGGAGCACCGAGATTACGGTCGCCAACCGGATCCGCGACATGGAGGCGCGCAATGTTCTCAGAGTGGTTGCACAACGGGATGTTAAGACGCTGGGCCTCGAGCTGATTGCCCTCCTGGACATTTATGTGAGCCAGCGGTCACCTGAGGATGTCGCTGAGGACCTTTCACTGATAGAGGAGGCTGCGTCCGTGTCGGTCCTGCTGTCAGACCCCGATATCTTTCTGCAGCTGAACGTCCGGGATCACCAGCATCTGCTTGAGGTCATCGAGACCAAGGTCGCGGCTGTAAAAGGCATCTCACACTGGGCCGCCAATTTGTCACTCGAAGTGGTAAAGCTTGACCTGAGATACGGATCACTTGGAGCCAGAAATTGAAGAATGACAGCCTTGAGGAAAAGATCCTCAATATCCTGACCGTCGACGCCCGCATCAGCAATCGGGAAGTCGGCCGGTTGCTGAATGTCTCTGACGTAACGATCGGCAAGCGGCTTAAAGCGATGCAGCGCTCCGGCGCCATCCGCATCACGGCGCTCGTCAATCCGCAGGCATTGGGCCTCAACTGCGCCGCCTTTGTGCGACTGAAGACAGCGCCGGAGATGGCCCGCAAGATTGCGATGTCCGCCGCGGCCTTGAAGGAAGTGCCGTTCGTCTCCCTCACCGGGGGGCCCCACAATGTTGTGACTCTCGCGGTCGTCGAAGATCGACAGGCGCTGGCTGATCTGGTCCACCAGCACTTCAGGCGCTGGAAGGGCATCTATTCTCTCGAAACCCATGAACTCATATCTTCCCCCAAGCACCGGCTCGACGTGGTCAGGATTGTGGATCACGACCAGAAGAGACCGGCCCCCTGACTCGAACCGGCAGCGCAGGACCTGCCCCGGTATCTAGTCGCGATATATCACGCATTGGGACAGCCCCTGCTCGATCACCCCAAAGGTGAGGTCAGCCTGATCGGGTATGTATGCGCCGCGACCGGGATTGATGCAGAATTCCAGGTCCAGGAATCCCACCTTTCCGTTATAGAGAAAGGTCGAGATATGATCCTGACTGACACTCTGCGCCTCAGGAACCGGCGTCAGAAATCCCTGAACCGAATTGCTCTCTATCCGGATTTCTTCACCGGTCTCCAGTGTCAGAATACCTGTTGATCCAAGCGGCGTCAGCCCGTCCCTGTCCATGCGCATGATCACTCGCAGATCCCGTACGTCATGATCGACACCGTTCCGCGCCACGAAACCGGCCACCATGCTGGGCCCGCCTTTCAGGTCCAGAAAGAAGCTCGCGAAACTCAGTTCCGGGCCGACCGTTCCCGAGAACATCCGGTAGCGGTGCAGGCTTGCCCGGCTGTTGTCGCGCAAGCCCCACGACCGGTCCCTGTGGCAGAGGCCGTCAATCGTGTATGTCTCACTCCCGATGCGGATCCTGCCCCGGATGCGACCCGAACATTCGAGGTGCCCGTCGGAATTGATATTGCTCATGAACTCGTCGGAGTGGCCCGTTTTTGACCAGTTCCTCGGTTCGTGAAAGGGCTCGTAGAATTCAAGGTCTGCGTCAGATTCTGACTCCTGCCAGGTAAAGCGCATTCTGCCATCGCCCAGCGCTTCGGCAGTATGCCCCCCAACCACCTGCTTGGCGTCCTGGCGGCTGTCTTGGCCCAGGGCGACTTCTGTTCTCGGACCGGCACTCAGTACAAATCTCTGCCCCTCTTCCCTGAAGATAAACAAAGTAACCTGCCCCTTTCCTGTCGCAGGTTTCTGACCGATGCGATGAAATCCGCCGATCCTCTGCGCCCTGTCATAGAACCAGTAGCAGTCACTTTCCTGCCAAAGTACGTCACCGGATGGTGTGTGCGGCTTATCCCAGCTGAGATCATATTTCATCTGACGCTCCTCGTGTGGTCGCTCCAACCCTTCCAGCCTAGACCATAATAACTTTGCGCGTCCATCACCTATTTTTATGTTCGCATTATTATTTTTTATTTGATTTTTTCTCTATATTGCGATCTTTGCGAACGGGCCACGAAAATGTCAAATGAGGCGATGCCCTGAGGTCATACGTTCTGGGTCGCGATGCAGGAAAAGTCAGAGGCCGCCGGCCTTCGGCGAAGACGGCGTAACCTCCCGCACCGGAGTTATGCTCTGTACAGTGAGTTAAACGTTGCCTGAGTGAATCATCGCCTTCCTCACGTTCAAAATCTTCGGAGCCTGATTCATGAGCCCCACCAACCAAAACCCCGGCATTTCCTATGTCATCCGCCAACGAATAGAAGCCTCCGGAAAAAGATTCTTCGCAAATGACAATATTTCAGAATTCATCCGGGAGGGTGAACTCGATGGGCTGGTAGACGAGGTTGCGCGGAAATTGCGGGACGTTCTGGTCAGCCTCGTGATCGATGTCGATAAAGATCATAATACGGCACAGACTGCCGGGCGCGTCGCCAGAATGTACGTTCAGGAAGTATTTCGAGGCAGATACGCCCCCCGCCCCTCCGTGACCGAGTTTCCCAACGCAGAGGCGCTCAATGAACTCATGATCGTCGGACCGATTACGGTCCGGAGCGCCTGCAGCCACCACCTCTGCCCGATCATGGGTCGTGTCTGGATCGGTATATTGCCCAATTCAGGATCAAACCTGTTCGGACTTTCCAAATACGCCCGGATCGCTGACTGGATCATGGCGCGACCGCAGATACAGGAAGAAGCTATTGTCCGGCTGGCCGATACGCTGAGCGATGCGATCGCACCCGATGGCATCGCCGTCGTTATGCAAGCAGATCATTTCTGCATGCACTGGCGCGGCGTGAAAGATGACCGGACCCATATGACCAACAGCGTGATGCGCGGCGCCTTTCTGAACGATGCCACATTGCGGCGGGAATTCCTGTCCCTGATCAGACTCGAGGGCCCATGACGGGAGGAGGAGTTTCAATGGCAGGCATGCTGACGGGCGTTCGTATCATCGACATGACCAGCGTGGTGTTCGGGCCCTATGCCACCCAGATGCTGGCCGGGCTCGGCGCCGATGTCATCAAGGTGGAAGCGCCCCACGGAGACCAGTTCCGCTATTCCGGGAAACCTGCCCGGTCCCGCGGCATGAGCCCCGGGTTCATGGCGCTCAACAGCGGGAAACGCTCGATTGTCCTGGACCTCAAGGCGGAGGCGGATCGCGCCGTCATGGGGGAGCTTATCCGGACAGCAGATATTTTCATCCACAACGTCCGCCTGAAGGCGATTGAAGCCCTCGGCTTTGCACCTGGTCAGCTGAAGGCCCTTAATCCGGCACTCATCTATATCCATTGTACCGGCTTCGGATCGGGCGGCCCCTATGACGGGCTGCAGGCCTATGATGACGTCATCCAGGCGGCGTCCGGGGCGACAACACTGGCGGGGCGGGTCGACGGATCCGGCATACCCCGCTACATCCCGTCCCTGATTGCCGACAAGGTGGCGGGGCTCTACGGCGCGCAGGCGGCGCTCGCCGCCTGTGTGCACAAGCTGCGCACCGGCGAGGGACAGTTCGTCGAAGTCCCGATGTTTGAAGCCTTCACCCATTTCATGATGGCAGAGCATCTGGGCGGGCTGACATTTGATCCCCCGAACGCACCGGAGGGCTATTTCCGCCAGCTCGATCCCGACCGGCAGCCCTTTCCCACACAGGACGGACATATCAGCATTGTGCCGTATACTGCCGACTCCTGGCCGACCGTCTTTGAGGTGGCTGAAGATGCCGGCTTCCTGCGCCAGTCCGGCATCGACAGCCCGAAGCAGCAGCTCCTCCAGCAACACCTGCTCTATCGCCGGCTTGCGGAACTGACCCCGCGCCGCACGACGGCGGACTGGGTGAAGAGATTTACGCGGGCACGCATACCCTGCATGCCGGTGAGGGATCTGGCAGATATGCTGGAGGATCCGCACCTGAAGGAAACCGGCTTCTTTGAGCGCCGGGACCATCCGACAGAAGGCGCCTGGTACCAGATGGCGCCCCCGGTCCGGTATGGTTGCGGTTTCAGGCCCCCGCAGATTTCACCGCCTCTGACGGGTGAGCATTCCGCAGAGATCCGGGACAGTCTCACCTTTCTCTCAGAAAAAACCATACCCTCCGAGGAAACCCCATGACAGTCTTCGACCGTGACTACCGCATGAGCATCAACGGAAAGCTGGCCAGCTCGACGACCATGATCGATGTGATCAATCCCGCCACGGGCGAGGCCTTCGCCGCCGCGCCGAACTGCAGCGCGGCGCAACTGGATGAAGCGGTCCATGCCGCCCGCGCGGCCTTCAGAAGCTGGAAGCGGGTTCCGATCAATGAGCGCGCGGCCCTTCTGGACAGGGCGGGCGATGTCATCCTTCAACACCTGGACGAACTCACCCGTCTCTTCACCCGGGAACAGGGCCGTCCCACTGAAGGAGCGCGTGGGGAGATTGCGCTGGCCGGAAACTGGCTGAAGATCCTCTCGAAAGTCCGCCCGCCGGTCCACGTCTCGGAAGACAGCGATCAGCAGTTCATCGAGACCCGCTATGTGCCCCTCGGCGTCGTCTGCGCCATTGCGCCCTGGAACTTCCCGGTCAACCTGGCCATCTGGAAAATCGCCCCCGCCCTACTGGCCGGCAACACGATGGTCCTGAAGCCCTCGCCCTTTACACCGCTCTGTATGCTGAAGATTGGTGAACTGCTTCTGGACGTGTTTCCCCCGGGTGTCCTCAACATCATCTCCGGGGATGACAGTCTCGGCCCGCAAATGACCGCCCATCCGGGCTTCGCCAAGATCTCCTTCACTGGCTCTACCGCCACCGGCAAGAAAGTCATGGAGAGCGCCGCAAAGGATCTCAAACGCGTGACGCTGGAACTTGGCGGGAATGACGCAGCGATCGTCCTGCCGGATGTCGACGTCGACGCGGTTGCCGAAAAGATATTCTTCGGCGCCTTCTTCAACACCGCGCAGATCTGCGTCGCCACCAAACGGCTCTATGTGCACGAGGACATCTACGACCGGCTGCGCGACCGGCTCGCGGCAATCGCCGGCGCAGTTAAAGTCGGCGACGGCGCCGAGCAGGGCACCGTGCTGGGACCCATCCAGAACGCGCGTCAGTATACACGCGTCCTGGAGCTTCTCGAGGATGCCCGCCAGAACAACCTCACCCTGATTGAAGGAGCAGACGTCCCCGGCAATGGCGGCTACTTCGTTCCCGTCACCCTTGTGGACAATCCTCCGGAATCGGCTCGCGTCGTGCAGGAAGAAGCCTTCGGGCCAATCCTCCCCCTGCTGAAGTTTTCAGACATCGACGACGTGATCGCGCGCGCCAATGACAGCGAGTATGGCCTCGCCGGCGCCATCTGGACCGGCGATCCGGAGCGCGGCCTCGAAATCGCCCGCCAGCTTGAAACGGGCACGGTCTGGATCAACCAGAACCTCAACCTGCGCCCTGATACGCCCTTCGCCGGGCACAAGCAGAGCGGGTTCGGCGTCGAGAACGGCATGGAAGGCCTGCTCGAATTCATGGTGCCGCAGGCTGTCTATCTCGCCCGCTGACCCACAATCGACCCGCTTGCGTCAATCATAAGTAAAGGAACATCGCGATGACGCCTGCCTCGCCGCTCCGCCCTGCCCTCACTGCGGATCTCTCCGGAAAGACCATACTCCTCACCGGCGCCTCGCGGGGCTTCGGGCGGTCCTTTGCCCGGCTGCTCGCTTCAATGGGGGCGGAGGTCATCGCCGCTGCCCGTAGCGCGGACGCCCTGGATGGCCTGGTGACTGAAATCGCCCGGGAAGGCGGCAGGGCGCGCGCCCTGTCCATGGACGTCAGCAATTCTGGCAGCATCGAAGCCGCGTTCGCGCATATTCCGAAAGTGGACGTCCTTGTGAACAATGCCGGCATCGGCGGGACGGCGCGGGCGTTGAAGACCAGCCCCGATCAATGGCGTGAGGTCTACGCCACCAATGTGGACGGCGCATTTGCGGTCGCCTGCGCGGCGGCCAACCGAATGATAGAGACCGGCACCGGCGGCTCCATCATCAATATCGCCTCCATCACCGGCATAAGGCCCGGGGTGGCTGTTCCGGCCTATTCGTCCTCGAAATCTGCCGTGATCGGAATGACCCGCGCCCTTGCGGGGGAATGGGCCCGCTATGGTATCCGCGTCAATGCCATCGCGCCGGGCTATTTCGCGACGGACCTGTCGGGCGAGTTTCTTGAGAGCGACTACGGCAAAGCGATGCAGGGGCGTATTCCCATGCGCCGGTTTGGCGAACTACACGAACTTGCCGGCCCTCTCCTCCTCCTGGCATCAGATGCCTCCTCTTTCATGTCCGGCGCGGTGATCGAAGTCGATGGCGGACACCTCTGCGCGCCCCTCTGATCGCGCGCGGCATATCCAGTCCTGGGCGGATTGGTCTGCCCCAGGAAAACTGGTCCGGTATTTGATTTAGAGTTGGCTTCGATGAACTTGACCCCATTCCTGGACCATCTGACCCGAGAAAATCCCGGCTGATTGCTCAGGGTGGGCTGCCTGATCCTGAGCTCATCATCAATGCTGCCGGCACTTCATAGCCAATCGCGCTGTGCGGCCGATGGTTATTGTACTCGACCCGCCATGACTCGCATTTTCGGCGTGCGTCGGCAAGGTTCATGAACCAATGCGCATTCAGGCATTCGGCTCTGAACTTGCCATTCAGGCTTTCAATGAACGCATTGTCGGTCGGCTTTCCGGGCCGTGAGAAGTCCAGTTCCACATTCTTCGCATAAGCCCATAGGTCCAGATCTTTCGAGACAAACTCCGGTCCCTGGTCGACCCTGATGGACTTCGGGTAGCCAAGCCTGGAGCAGACCCTTTCGAGTGTTTCGACCACATCCGCCCCGGTATAGCTGCCCCTGACATCTATCGCAGGAACAAACCGGGTGTACGCATCGATGATGTTCAGGATCCGGATCTTGCGGCCGTCATAGAGCTGGTCGTGCACAAAATCCATGGCCCAGACATCATTGCGCCGGGCAGGATCTGTTCGACCTTCTCGAAGCTTCGCCTTCACCTTCCGCTTCGGCGTTTTGTTCCGCAACTGCAGGCCTTCCTCGCGATACAGCCGGTAAACCCGTTTGGTATTCACTTCCCAGCCTTCTCGTCGGAGCAGCACGTGAATACGCCTGTAACCATAGCGCACGCGCGTTTCTGCAATCTCTCTGATCCGCTGTCTCAGATTGGCCTGCGACGAACTGCGGGACACATAGTGATAGGTTGATCGACCCGCCCGCAGAACCTCGCAAGCGCGCCGTATGCTGACCTTCCAGATCACCCTGAGATCGTCCACCAGCTCTCGACGTCGCGCAGGCTTCAGAGCTTTCGGCGAATGACGTCCTGGAGCATTTCCTTGTCCAGGGACAAATCGGCGACGATCCGTTTCAGCCGGGAGTTTTCTTCTTCCAGCTGCTTCAGGCGCTTCATCTCTGACGGCATCAGGCCACCATACAGCTTCTTCCATCGGTAGAAGGTTTGCTGTGAGATCCCGACCTTCCGGCAAACCTCCTCAACCTTCGTGCCTTCCTCCGCCTGGCGCAGAATGAACGCGATCTGCGCGTCCGTAAATTTTGACTTCCTCATCTGTCATCCTCGCTCCGCAGCCCATCATGCTAAACGAGAATTTTCCCAAATCGAATGGTCCAGTTTTACGGAAGCAGGTCATCGATACGGAGCTGAGAATGAGCAAGAAAGCCAAGCCTTAAGAGATCATAGCGAAGTTGCGGTAAGTGGAGCTCCGGTTGAGCCGGGGCGAGACGACCGGATAGGCTGCGCGTGCGATTGGTGTGACGGAGCAGACCTACTACCGGTGGCGCAAGGAGTATGGCGGCCTTCAGGTAGATCAGGCGAAACAGATGGAAGACATTGAGACTGAGAACCGGCGGCTTCGCAAGGCGGTCTCTGATCTCACCCTGGATAACCAGATCCTGAAGGAGGTCCTTTCGGGAAAGTACTGAGCTCTTCCCGCAAACGCGAAGCGGTCGATCATGTGGTGGAGGAGCTTGGCGCGTCAGAGCGCCGGGCCTGCCATGTGGTCGGCCAACACCGTGCCACCCAGCGCAGGGTGCCGACGCCCCGCGCCGACGAGGCCGCTCTTACCGACCCTATAGTTGCTCTTGCCGAGCGGTTTGGCCGGTATGATCAGCGTACCCCATCGATGAGATTTGTAGGTACTATTTATAGCCTATGTTTTCATCTATCTTGTTCATTGCAGAACCTCGTATGGCATCTGATTTTAAGCGGAATGTCGATAAGTTCTGGATAAGCATGCTCTACATCGCGCCCTACCGGCTTTCAGGCGCGCCAATCTCCTGTAATCTCAGCACGAGCGCATTTTCAAGCTGCTCCGGAACGAAACGGCTCCTTCCGAAAAGATCCTCGCGGCCTGCTTTGAGTCTCGCCAACAGCGTTGAAACGCTATCTGGATCCATCAACCGCGGAACAATCCGGGTAAGGATTTTAGCAGCATGGACACGAGTGTATTGAAACTGGTCCCGCCGGCTACTGAAGATAATGAGCTCTAGCAGCTGTGCAAGGCTGGAGAGGTGTTCGGTATGGTCGATCGCGCCGATCTGATCTGCAAAATCCAACATATCAAACTTCAGCGCTTTCAAGCCTTCAACGTCTCTTAGCGCATCGAACACACCTTCAAAGTCCAGTGGCTCCAGTTTCCGCTTGCCATCGCGGTGTTCCGCAATGACAGCCTCAAATGTCGGCTTCAATTCCTTCAACGAAGCTCTACGGCGAGACAAGGATTCCATGACATCAAACGCCGAGGCCAACCGACGTCGAGTAAGCTCAAAAACTTTCTCAATGAATGCTTTTCGAGTAGGGTCGTGCGTGTTCGCATGCAGCTCCCGCAACCGGTCGGGATTGTAACGTCGAAAATCTATGCTGTAGGTAAACCATTCTGCTTCTGGCCGCGACATGGCGCGCTTAAGTTCAACCCGCTCGACCAACTCGTCGAGCCTGTCAATCTGTCCGGAGGCGTACAAAGACTTCTGCTGCCGATTGCGCAACGTGATGCTTATGGCCTGGAGCAAAGCAGCAACTAGCACCAAGTCAACAAGCGCGCGCGCCAAAAAAGTAGCGTGCTGCCCCCACGGCTCTGTTGGCTTTAGTGTATCGAAGTTCTCGGGCGACAGGTAAATGTCCGCCCAGTCGACAATCGGGAGCGCTTTGGCGATCTCGATGCAGAAATACACGAACCAGGGCACAAGGTCATTGTGATCGGCGGCTTCGAAGTATGTCAGATCAAACAACCGACCTGCGTCGGCTTGCTTCAACGCGATCGGAACAATTGCCAGGACGAACATGAAGCCAAAGATGGCTTCATCACGATAGTCTTCTTTGAACCCCACTCTTTGCGGCACGCCTTGGCGGTATTGAGTGATGAGGGCGAGGTTTCTGTCTTCTTCGACCCATGCCCACAGCCTGGAGACAGAGAGCGCGAGCGTGAAACCGATGAAAGCCGGAATTAAGCCCAGAGGATCGGGGAGGTTCCAAGCCATGACGGCAAGGCAAATTTGAGTGCTCGCAATGATAAGATAGCGGTCCACAGCCGATGTATGACCGGCGCCTGCCGCATGCGATCCTATTCGAACGAGCAGCAGGTCCACAAGGTTGTAGAACGCCGCAAGGGGTCTGAAGAGGCTCGAAAACCGCGTCAGCGCGCGGCTCATGGTTCGCACGGGTGGGAAATCTGCCAGCCAATCGAAAATGATAACGACCGCGAAGATTCCAAAGATCACGCCTGCGAGAATGAGGCCGACATCTTTGCCTATACGCGTCGTCTCGGTCCATCCTCCTGCAATCAATGCCAAGCCGGCGATGCCAAACACCGCCACCGTAGCAATGAGGGCACTCAATGCTTCAGCGTGCCCCTGCTCGCGCCGGTACTCTTTAACGTCCGAAGCGACGCTATCTGGATTTTCCTGATCGGAGTTGCCCGTTGGTGCATGGACCTTTTGCCGTTCAATAAACTCCTTGTGTGCGTATTGGGCAAACAATGCTGCATTCCACCCTCGAGCCAGAAGGGCGGTGCCAAAGAATGCAAAGAAGGTCGCAAGCGCCGCAGACCCCGAAAGCGTCCCGACAATGCTTCTGCCGTCCAGCGTAGCGAACTCTCGCCGCAGTGGCTCCACAAACACCACTGATGTGATCGCGAGCACCACCATGATACCCAGTGTCGCAAAAGGCAACGTCCGGCTCGGCCCTTTTGCCATGTTGTCTGGCGGATCAAGCAATAGGAGCAAAAGTGGCAGCAGCAGTGTCCATGAGGATGCTGTCGCCAGCCAGAGCCAACTGTCTACCCCCACCAAAAAAGGAGCCTTGATCAAGTTAAAGCCCGCGTATGGACTGAAGTTTATAACTATGATCAGGACGACGCCCAGGGCCCCGGCAGCAGACAAGAGCGTCAGTGTGTTCCTGCGGGACCCGAACAGCTTGCTCGCGAATGACGCTCTTCGTTGGTCGCTGGCCCCTACTTCAACATCATCAAACTTCGCGCTTCCATCAGCCATGCTCGTCCCCACGATCAGCAATTTTTTGCCCTTATTCCATCAACCTTAAATCAGGACATTCGCGACGGAAAGGTGAACCCTCGAAAATCCGGCACAATTTGAATGACGGGCCCGAAACTAGGCAGCTCCCGTCGCATCAACGGCTTGGAAGACGACGACGAGAGCAGCAGCTAAGTTTCCACTCGAAGCACGACCAAGAGCTCTCGCAGCAACTGTTCGGCCCGGTCAGCTCGTAGCGTATGTAAAAGCACGGACCTGCCCGAAAGCTCTAGAACAATATCAAGCACATCGTCCGAATGCCGCATAAGTCCGACGAGGTGCTCTCCGCTCGGGCCATACTTTCCAGAGAACCAATTTTTGACCGTGCGCTCGTTCGCGCCTGTCCAGGCGACCGCGGTCTTGATCCGCGCTCGATTGGCCCCCAGCGATCGGTTTAAGGCGCTGGCAATTTCAGCAGCATAACGATGCTTACTTCCTGCCCCGCCTCCAGTGGGAAAGAACTTGCCCTCTTTCGGAAACGACATTCCTGCCTCCTTCGGTTATGAAGTTGATCCGAACTCGTCCCCTTCTTCTAGCTTGAAGGGCCTACCTGCTGATAATGAGGAATTGTTGAGGTGTCTGGAAGGAGACAGCCGACAACGCGCCCGCACGCGCCAGATGATCAGGCAACGCGCGATCCCGTGGTTGCTTATGTCCGCATGTCGACTGACCACCAGAAATACTCAACGGAAAATCAGCTTGATGTCCTGCGCCGCTACGCCGAGGACCGGGGCTATGAGATTATCCGTGTCTATGAGGATTCCGGGCGGTCGGGCCTGAGGCTGGATGGACGCGAAGCCTTGCAGTCATTGATCGCAACTGTTTCATCCGGCCAAGCCGACTTTCAGGCGATCCTTGTATATGATGTCAGCCGCTGGGGCCGGTTTCAGAATGCGGATGAAGGCGCCTATCATGAGTATGTCTGCTCCCGCGCCGGAATAAGGGTTCACTATTGCGGCGAGCAGTTCGAGAATGACGGCAGCATCGGCTCGAACCTCCTCAAGACCGTCAAGCGCGTGATGGCCGGTGAATACAGCCGGGAGCTTTCGGTCAAAGTCTTTGCGGGTCAGTGCCGGCTTGTGGAGCTCGGCTACCGCCAAGGCGGCAATCCCGGCTACGGGCTGCGCCGCCTGCTCATCGATGAGCAGGGATCGCCGAAGGGAGAACTCTCCAAGGGGGAGCGAAAGAGCCTACAGACTGATCGGGTAGTGCTCATTCCAGGACCCGATGGGGAATGCGAGATTGTCCGAGAAATCTACACATTGTTCGTCCTCAGAGGCCTTTCTGAAACACAAATCGCTTCTCTGCTCAATGCTCGCGGTGTCCTGACAGACTTTGATCGCCCGTGGACCCGCGCCTCCGTTCACCAGATTCTGATCAATGAAAAATACATCGGCCACAACGTCTACAACCGGGTTTCCTTCAAGCTGAAACAGCGCCGCGTCAAAAACCCGCGCGAGATGTGGATCCGGGCCAATGACGCTTTCCCGGCAATCGTCGAGGAAGCCCTCTTCCTCCGGGCCCGGCAGATTGTTGATGCGCGCAGCCAACACCTCTCAGATGAAGACCTCCTGACAAAGCTGCGAGGCCTTCTCCAGCAGAAGGGCGTGCTCTCAGGCTTCATTATAGATGAGTGTGAGACCATGCCGTCCTCAGGCGCCTACAGGCACCGTTTTGGCAGCCTCCTGCGGGCTTACCAGCTGATTGGATATGATCCGGAGCGGGACTACCGATATATCGAAGTTAACCGGCGCCTACGCGCCGCCCATCCTCAGTTTGTGGAGGACATCATCTCAGGCATACGAACGGTCGGCGGAAAGGCTGAGGTCGATGCTGCCACGCAGCTGATCTGCGTGAACGACGAGTTTGCGCTCTCTGTGGTCCTTGCCCGATGTAGCGCAACTATGGCCGGCTCTCTGCGCTGGCACGTGCGTCTCGATGCTGGCCTAGTTCCAGACATCACGATTGCCGTGCGGATGGATGAGTTCAACCGCCGCCCGCAAGACTATTTTCTCCTGCCAAGTTTGGACATCACGTCGGAAAAGCTTCGCTTGAGCGAGCAAAACGGCCTCGGCCTCGATGCCTATCGGTTCGACACGCTCGACTACCTCTTTCTCATGTCCCGAAGAGCTCAGCTTGTGGAGGCGTTATGATCGACGACGAGTATATCGAAAGCGCACCAAGTCAGGTGACGGTGGTCCCCATCGACCGTATTCGGATCCTCAATCCCCGTATCCGCAACCGGCGTAATTTCGCAGACATGGTCGAGAGCATTGCCAAGGTGGGTTTAAAGCGCCCCATCACTGTTGCAGCCCGCAAGAATACCGATCCTGCCGAATATGATCTGGTCTGCGGCCAAGGCAGATTGGAAGCCTTTGTGGAGCTCGGGCAGTCTGAGATCCCCGCCGTTATTATACAGGCCGAAGAAAGCGATTGCCTGGTCATGAGCCTGGTTGAGAACTGCGCGCGCCGGCAGCACCGAGCCATCGATCTGATGCAGGAGATCGGCTCCCTGAGGAACCGCGGCTACACCGATCGCCAGATTGCGGGCAAGATTGGTGTCTCTACTGAATATGTCAGCATGATTGCCGGGCTTCTGGAACGTGGAGAGGAGCGCCTCGTCGCGGCCGTAGAGACAGGGCTCATCCCGCTCAATCTCGCTATTGATATCTCCAGGACAGATGATGAGGGCGCCCAGCGCGCCCTGACAGAAGTCTATATGGAAAAGAAGCTGCGAGGGAAAAAGCTCTCCGCGGTCTTGAAGCTTCTTCAGCAGCGCCAACGGCGTGGGCCACATATCAGGTCATCGCCCGCCGGCCGAACCGGAGCGAAGCGTCCTCTGACCAGCGATGCATTGGTCCGGGCATATCGACAGGAAGCGGATCGGCAAAAGCTCATCATCAAGAAAGCCGAGGTCACTCAGGGCAAGCTGCTATTCGTCATCGAAGCCTTCAGGGCCCTCAAAAAAGATGAAGCGTTTTTGAACCTGCTGCGCGCCGAAGGTCTCGGCTCACTGCCGCAATATATTGAGGACAGCCTCGTGGTTGGAGGAACGTCATGACCGACCCATTCGACCCTAAAGCCAAGGTCTTCGCCGCGTTCGAGCAAGACTGCATCACCCTCCCAATTGTCTCCATTCTCCCGCTGCGCAGGTTGCAAGCGAGCCTCAAACTCAGCCAGAAATACCGTCAGATCCTCGCCTCCATAAATGAGGTGGGACTAGTGGAGCCACCGGTTGTGGCGCGCGACCCGAAGCAGCGGGACACCTATCTGCTGGTGGACGGCCATGTGCGGCTCGAAGCTTTGAAGGATCTTGGCATCAAAGAGGTCGAGTGCCTCGTTGCCACCGATGATGAAGCGTTCACCTACAACAAGCGCATTAGTCGGCTTTCCCCAGTCCAGGAACACCGCATGATCCGGAAAGCGATCGATCGCGGCGTCCCGGAAGAAAAGATTGCCAAAGCGCTAGACCTCCAGCCTATGAGTGTCAGGCGCAAGGTTCGCATGCTGGACGGGATCTGTGACGAGGCAGTCGCCATCCTTAAAGATAAGCCCTGCCCCATGGCGCTCTTTGAAATCCTACGGAAAATGAAATCGCTCCGGCAGATCGAAGCGGCAGAGCTCCTGGTGAATGCCAACAACTATACTGTCGCTTATGCCTCTGCCATCCTGGCCGGGACCCCGCAGTCTCAGCTCGTCGATGGCGCCAAACCCAAACGGGTCATGAGCGTTACCCCGGAAACCATGGCGCGTATGGAGCGAGAGCTGGGGAGGCTGCAAGAGTCTATCACCTCAATCCAGGAGTCTTACGGCAAGGACCACCTGCAGCTCACCGTCATCAAGGGCTACATCTCGAAGCTCCTCGGCAACCCTCGGATTGTCCGTTATCTGATGCAGTATCGGCCAGAGTTTTTGAGTGAGTTTCACGCGATCGCAGAAATGGCTTCGACGATGCCGGCTGAGCCGGTTTGATGTCGTCATTGAACGGTCAGGCTCGGGATTATGATTTCCCAGGCGCCCCTCTGCATCTGGTGCTGCCATTCAGGAGAGTCATCAGCCTTAGTTTGAGAAACAGCGGCGTAGATTTCTCCGCGCTCAAATCTCAATCCATGACATTGCAGATGGACATTGCTGATCCCACGCGCATTCGAAAGTTAGCGGGTTAGAATTTCTCGCAAAGATTGCGATTTTGCAGAATTTATCCGGAAATTGCGCGCTACTATTGGGTTTATGGGAACTAACCCAGGCCAAGTGAACCGCGCCGATAACCCCGGAGGCTGTTTGGTTGGAGTCATGCAGCGATAGCGTTTTCCTTCAGGGCTGCAAAGTAGTTGGCCTCGGCTTCT